>JANNGN010000453.1:0-4570 GCA_031403895.1 Rubrivivax sp.
AACGTGGGCAAGTCAACGCTCTTCAACCGCATCACGAAGAGCCGTGACGCCATCGTCGCCGACTACGCCGGCCTCACGCGTGACCGCCATTATGGCGATGCGCGGCTTGGCAACCGCGAATTCATCGTTGTTGACACCGGCGGTTTCGAGCCCGATAAGCCCACCGGCGTGGTCGCAGAAATGGCCAAGCAGACGCGCCAGGCGGTGGCCGAAGCCGACGCGGTGATCTTCGTGGTGGACGTGCGCGGGGGCCTCTCCGCGCAGGACCACGACATCGCCCACTACCTGCGTTCACAACGCAAGTAGGTGCTGCTGGCGGCGAACAAGGCCGAAGGCATGAGCGAGTCGCCGCTGCTGGGTGAGTTTCATGAACTGGGCATCGGCGACCCGCATCCCATTTCGTCCGCCCACGGGCAGGGCATACGCAGCCTGCTGGAAGCGGCGCTCGAATCCTTCCCTCACGACGAAGACGCAGAAGCCACCGAGCCCGACCCCCATGCGCCCATCCGCCTGGCCGTGGCGGGCCGGCCCAACGTCGGCAAGAGCACGCTCATCAACGCCTGGCTGGGTGAAGAACGCCTGGTCGCCTTCGACCAACCCGGCACCACGCGCGACGCCATCCATGTGCCTTTTGAACGCGACGGTCAGCGCTTTGAGTTGATCGACACCGCAGGCCTGCGCCGCCGCGGCAAGGTCTTCGAGGCGATCGAGAAGTTCTCGGTCGTGAAGACGCTGCAGGCGATTGCCGATGCGAGCGTGGTGCTGTTGCTGATCGACGCCACGCTCGGCGTCAGCGAGCAGGACGCGCACATCGCCGGCTACGTTCTGGAGTCGGGCCGCGCGGTGGTGATCGCACTCAACAAATGGGACGCCACCGACGCGTACCAGCGCCAGACGCTGCAACGTTCGATCGAAACGCGGCTGGCTTTTCTGAAATTTGCGCCAGTGCTGGAAATCTCGGCCATCCGCCGCCAGGGCCTGGGCGCGGTGTGGAAAGCGCTGCTGCAGGCGCATGCCTCGGCCAGTGTGAAGATGAGCACGCCCGTGCTGACGCGGCTGGTACACGAAGCGAATGAGCACCAGGCGCCGCGCCGCGAAGGCCGCTTCCAGCCCAAGATGCGCTATGCCCACCAGGGCGGCATGAACCCGCCGCTGGTGGTGATTCATGGCACCTCGCTGGACCACATCACCGCCAGCTACAAGCGCTTCCTGGAAGGCCGCCTGCGCGAGCACTTCAAGCTCGTCGGCACGCCCATCCGGATCGAGATGCGCTCGTCGGCGAATCCCTTTGACAAGAAGGGGCACTGAGCCCATTGGATCGCTGCTGCGCGCAGTCCTTGCCCTGTGATAAGGTCTAATCCTTCTGTCATCCAACACGGAACATATCGTGAGCAACAAAGGCCAACTCTTGCAGGACCCCTTTCTAAACCTGCTGCGCAAAGAGCATGTGCCGGTGTCGATCTACCTCGTCAACGGCATCAAGCTACAGGGCCACATCGAGTCCTTCGACCAGTACGTGGTGCTGCTGCGCAACACCGTCACGCAGATGGTTTACAAGCACGCCATTTCCACCGTCGTGCCCAGCCGTGCGGTCAACTTCCACGCCACCGAGCCGGGCGAGCAGGCCTGAGAGGCAGACAGTCTTTCGATCATGCCCACTCATCACGCCAAAAGACGCCCGCTCGTCGCTGCAAATGCTTGCCCTAGCCCGATCTATGGCTGTGCTTTGCGCCTAGATCGGACGCCTTTTGATGCGCTGCTCATGCACGCTCGAAAAACTCTCAGCCTCTGAGTTCGGGCCACCGTCCTGCTACCTTGAGTTCATCTTCTGCATCCGCTGCTGTGCGCGGTGAAGAGCCCACGCGCGCGGTGCTGGTTGGCGTGGACGTGGGCGGCAAGATCGCGTTCGACGCCACGCTGGACGAACTGGCCTTGCTTGCCGCCTCAGCCGGTGACGTGGCGGTGGCGCGTGTCATTGCGCGCCGCAAGGCGCCCGACCCGGCGCTGTTTGTGGGCAGCGGCAAGGCCGACGAGATCAAGGCGCTGGTGGCTGCCACTTCGGCCCATGGCGTCATCTTCGACCAGAACCTGAGCCCGGCGCAGCAGCGCAACCTGGAACGCCACCTGGGCGTGCCGGTGGCCGACCGCACGGGCCTGATCCTGGACATCTTTGCCGCCCGCGCACAGAGCCATGAAGGCAAGCTGCAAGTGGAACTGGCGCGGCTGCAATACCAGGCCACGCGCCTGGTCGGGCGCTGGAGCCACCTGGAGCGACAGCAAGGGGGCATCGGCACCCGCGGCGGCCCGGGCGAGGCGCAGATCGAACTCGACCGCCGCATGATCGGCGAACGCATCAAGACCGTGAAAGAGCGGCTGGAAAAGGTCAAGCGCCAGCGCGGCACGCAGCGCAAGGCGCGCGACCGCCGCGGCACCTTCCGCGTCTCTTTGGTGGGCTACACCAACGCCGGCAAGTCCACGCTGTTCAATGCGCTCGTGAAGGCGCGTGCCTACGCGGCCGACCAGTTGTTTGCCACGCTCGACACCACCACGCGGGCGCTGTGGCTGGGTGAAGCGCAAAGCTCGGTCTCGCTGTCCGACACCGTGGGCTTCATCCGCGACCTGCCGCACAAGCTCGTCGAGGCTTTCGAAGCCACGCTGCATGAAGCGGCCGAGGCCGACCTGCTGCTGCATGTTGTTGACGCCGCCAGCCCCGTGCTGGCGGAGCAGCAAGCCGAGGTCGAGCGCGTGCTCGAAGACATCGGTGCCGGCGCCGTGCCGCAGCTTTGGGTCTATAACAAGTGCGACCTGCTCGAAGAGTCGCGTCGCTCGCGCGAACCCTCTGACTGGACCGAGATGCACCCCGGCGTGCGCCGCCAGCGTGTGTTTGTCAGCGCGGCCAGCGGCGCAGGTTTGCCGGCATTGCGCCAGGCCATTGCCGAACACGCGCTGGCGCGCTTGAATGGCGCAGCGTTGCCCCCAACTGATCGACGTTTCGTGGCGCTTGATGCCGACCCCCCGGGCACTGACCCGGCCATTGACAATTCCCTGCCCCATCCCCCGCACCAGCATGCGTAGTCAAGACTCTCCTCGCTTCACCACCCAGTTGCTTGCCGTGGCCACCGCGCTTGGCGCATGGCTCCACGCTGCTGTGCTGCGGCGTCGGCCTGCGGCTGCAGAAGACTCCGGCCTCGTCTATGCCAACCGCAACGACGGCCCGCCCGACCTGGACGAACTGTGGCGCGACTTCAACCGCAAGTTGAGCGGTCTCTTCGGCGGCAAGGGCGGCGGCCCTGGCAAGCCCGGGCCCGAGGACCGCGGCAGCGGCGGGTCGCCCTTTCAGCCCGATATGAAAAGTGCTGGCATCGGCATCGGCCTGATCGGTGCGGTGGCGCTGTTGATCTGGCTCGGCAGCGGCTTCTTCATCGTGCAGGAAGGCCAGCAGGCGGTGGTTACCACCTTTGGCAAGTTCAGCACCATCAAGGAAGCTGGTTTCCAGTGGCGCTTTCCGTACCCGGTGCAGGCGCACGAGACAGTGGCGGTGACGCAGTTGCAGTCGGGGGAAGTGGGGCGCAACACCGTGGTGCAGGCCACCGGGCTGCGGGACTCGTCGATGTTGACGCAGGACGAAAACATCGTCGATATCCGCTTCACGGTGCAGTACCGGCGCGCCGATCCGCGCGCCTATCTGTTCGAGAACAACCGTCCCGATGAAGCGGTCGTCATGGCTGCCGAAACGGCGGTGCGCGAGATCGTCGGCCGCAGCAAAGTTGACCAGGTGCTGTACGAACAGCGCGACGCCATTGCGGCCGACCTCGTCAAGTCGATCCAGGCCCAGCTTGACCGGCTGAAGGCCGGCATCGTGGTAGGCAACGTCAACATGCAAAACGTGCAGGTGCCGGATTCGGTGCAGTCGGCGTTCAACGACGCGGTCAAGGCCACGGCCGACCGCGACCGCTTCAAGAACGAAGGCCAGGCCTACGCCAGCGACGTCATTCCGAAAGCGCGCGGCACGGCGTCACGTTTGCTGGAAGAAGCCGAAGGCTACCGTTCACGTGTGGTGGCGCAGGCCGAAGGTGACGGCCAGCGCTTCCGTTCGGTGTTGACCGAATACCAGAAGGCGCCGGGTGTCACGCGCGACCGGCTCTACATCGAGACCATGCAGCAGGTCTATTCCAACGTCAGCAAAGTGATGGTTGACAGCCGGAGTGCCAGCAACCTGCTGTACCTGCCGCTGGACAAACTGCTGCAGCAGGCCGGCGTGCCGGCTGCCGCACCTGCTGCCACGCCGTTATCGGTGCCCACACCGGCGGCGTTAGACCCTACAGGCACACAGAGTGTCGACATCCGCAGCCGCGACGGCGCGCGCACGCGCGACCGCGAAGGTCGTTGAAGTGATCGAGCAACAAGCATGAACAGAATAGCCATCTCTATAGCCGGCGCCCTGGCGCTGCTGATGCTCGCCGCGAGCACGCTCTTTGTGGTTGACCAACGCCAGGTCGGCGTGGTGTATGCGCTCGGCGAGATCAAGGAAGTCATCACCGAACCGGGCTTGCAGTTCAAGCTGCCGCCG
>JANNGN010000454.1:0-5030 GCA_031403895.1 Rubrivivax sp.
GCGCCAGGCCAGCGCCAGCACCAGCAGCGCCTTGAGGCCAAAGCAGCCAGCCGAGACCATGTGCAGCGTTGCAAACGACACGCTGCCCTGGCCGGCGCGCGCGGCTTGCATCATCGGCTGCACCGCAAAGTAGCCGGCCACGGTGCAGAACAACACGCCGAGCAGCAAGCCCAGTTCGACACTGAAAACCGAGCCGCGGCCCGCCGCTGCGGCGGTACGGGCCGGCCCGCGCTCCAACAAGAACAACAACAACGCCAGCGCGAGGCTCAGGTAGGCCTCGACCATGAACATCCGGCCCGCCACACGCCCGGCGTCGGCCGACGGCAGCGTCGCAAAACCGGCCGGCGCCGCAATCAGCGCAATGCACAACAGAACGCCAGCCCACAGAGCCGGCAAGAGGATGCGCAGGCGTTGCAGCACGCGGTCGTCTCAGAGATAGCGAACGGCGATGATCTCGTAGCTGCGTACGCCGCCCGGGGCCTGCACCTCGGCCGAGTCGCCCGCGCTTTTGCCGATCAGTGCGCGCGCAATCGGCGAGCCGATCGAGACCAGACCGAGCTTCAGGTCGGCCTCGTCCTCACCGACAATCTGGTAGGTCAGCGCCTTGCCGGATGACTCTTCCTCGAGGTCGACGGTGGCGCCAAAGACCACACGGCCGCCAGCGTTGTCGGCCAGCGAGGCCGGGTCGATGATCTTGGCCGCGGCCAGCTTGCTTTCGATCTCGAGGATGCGGCCTTCGATGAAGCCCTGCTTGTCCTTGGCGGCTTCGTACTCGGCGTTCTCGCTCAGGTCGCCCTGCGCGCGGGCCTCGGCAATGGCCTGGATCACGGCGTGGCGCTCCACGCCCTTGAGGCGCTGCAGCTCTGACTTCAGGCGCTCAGCGCCGCGGATGGTGAGCGGGATCGTGCTCATGGTCGGATATCTCGGTCTTGTCGCGGGGCAAAAAATTCGGCCGCCCCCGGGTACCCGGCGGCGGCCGCTGTCTATCTGCTGCTGATTTTAGTGGAGTTCGGCGTGCAGTTCCTGCAGCGACACGACGGTGAGGTCGTCGCCGTGCTTGAGCGCCTCGGTCGCCGCCTCGCAGCCGGCCATCGTGGTGTAGTAGGTCACGCGGTTGGCCAGGGCGGCGGTGCGGATGTAGCGCGAATCGGCAATCGCGGTGCGGGTCTCGTCGACCGTGGTGAACACGAGCTGGATCTCGCCAGCCTTGATCAGGTCGGCAATGTGCGGCCGGCCGTCCTTGATCTTGTTGACCAGCTTGACCGGCACGCCGGCCGCCGTCAACGCCGCCGCGGTGCCCTTGGTCGCCACCACGTTGAATCCAAGATCGACCAGATCGCCAGCCATCTTGACGGCGCGATCCTTGTCGTTGTCCTTGACCGTGATCACCACCGTGCCCTGGGTTGGCAGCTTGGAGCCGGCGCCGAGCTGACTCTTGAGCATCGCCTCGGCAAAGGTGCGCGCCACGCCCATCACCTCGCCGGTCGAGCGCATCTCGGGCCCGAGCACCGGATCGACGCCGGGGAACTTGTTGAACGGGAACACCGCCTCCTTGACGCTGAAGTACGGCGGGATCACCTCACGCGGCGCGCGGCCGTCCGGGCTCTTTTGATCGGCGAGCTTCTGGCCGGCCATGCAGCGCGCCGCGATCTTGGCCAGCGGCTGGCCGGTGGCCTTGCTGACGAACGGCACGGTGCGCGAGGCGCGCGGGTTGACTTCGAGCACGTAAACCACCGCCTCATCGCCCTCACCTTGAATGGCGAACTGCACGTTCATCAGGCCCTTCACTTTCAGCGCCTTGGCCATCAGCGTGGTCTGGCGGCGCAGTTCGTCTTGCAGCGCCAGGCTCAGCGAGTACGGCGGCAACGAACAGGCCGAGTCACCCGAGTGCACGCCGGCCTGCTCAACGTGTTCCATGATGCCGCCGATCATCACCGACTCACCGTCGCTGATGGCGTCGACATCGACCTCGATCGCGTCATCGAGAAAGCGATCGCAAACCCGCTGCCACCGAGGCAAACACTGCGCGCACGCGGGCCAAATCTTCGGGCGTATCCACCCCCGGCCCGGGGCCGTGCGGCGCCACGTGCACCGCAATGCGATGGCCGTGCCAGAGCACGCGCAATTGCTCCAGCGCTTCGGTCTGTTCCAGCGGCGCCGGCGGCAGCGCCGGAAACTGGCGCAAGAAGCCGGCGCGGTAGGCGTACAGGCCCAGGTGGCGCAGTGGCGCGGGTGAGGGCAGCGTGTCGGCCGCTGCGCCGTCGCGCCGCCAGGGGATGGGCGCACGGCTGAAGTACAGGGCCCGGCCGGCGGCGTCGAGCACGACTTTCACGACGTTGGGGTTGAGGTAGTCGGACACTTCCGTCAGCGGATGTGCAGCCGTGCTCATGACGCAGTCCGCGCGCTCGTCCAGCAGCAGCGCCACACGCCGCACCAGTTCGGGGTCGATCAGCGGTTCGTCGCCCTGCACGTTGACGACCATGTCGTCGCCCGCAAGGCCCAGCAGCATGCAGGCTTCGGCCAGGCGGTCGCTGCCGCTCAAGTGGTCTTTGCGCGTCAGCACTGCGCGCACACCGTGCGCCGCGCAGGCATCGGCGATGCGCGCGTCGTCGCAGGCCACCACCACCTGCATCGCGCCGCTTTGCGCAGCGCGTGCCGCCACATGCACCACCATCGGCTTGCCGGCGATGTCGGCCAGCGGTTTGTCAGGCAGACGGGTCGAGGCCAGCCGCGCCGGGATCAGGACCGTGAACTTCACGCTGCCGAGCTTGGAACTGGCGTCGGTGCCGGCGCCGGCCCGTCCAGCGGCAGCGCCTCGCTTTCCAGCAACACCGGAATGCCATCGCGAATCGGGAATGCCAGCCGGTCAGCCGGGCAGGCCAGGTCCAGCGGGCGCTGTTCAGCGTCGCGCCGCAGTTGCAGCGGGCCCTTGCAAACGGGGCAGACCAGGAGTTCGATCAGGCGGTGGTCCAGGGTCATGGCGGCATTTCGGTAGAGGCGGGGAAGAGCAGGGACTTCAACTCGTTGACAAGCGCATCGGGCAGCGTCAAGTCTAGTGGCACCACCCACACCCGCGTGGCGCCCTGGCGCTGCGGGTCCAGCTTGACGGCGTCCTTCTCGGTCGTGATCACGTCGGGCGTGCCTGCGGGCCAGGGCAGGGTGGTGTAGGGGTGGTGGTCGGGTTGTGGACTGGCTTCGATCGTCAGGCCGGCGGCGCGCAGCATGCTGAAGAATTTGTCCGGCGCGGCGATGCCGGCCACCGCCAGCAGCGGCCGGCCGGCCAGCGCAGACAGTGGCAGCGCCGCCGTCGCGTCGCCAAGCAGCCACGCCTGCAGCGGCAATGCCGATGAGATGCTGCGCAAGGCCAGCGCGCCGGGCAACTGCGTGCTGGCGCGGCCGGCTGTGTAGAGCACACGCCGCCACGGCGGCACGGCCTGCGGCAGCGGTTCACGCAGCGGCCCGGCAGGCAGCAAGAGCCCATTGCCGGCGCCGCGTTCATCGAACACCACGAGCTCGGCGCTGCGCACCAGCGCCGCATGCTGCAGGCCATCGTCGGACACCAGCACATCAACCTCGGGGTGCGCGGCGCAGAGCGCGTGGCCGGCGCTGGCGCGGCGCCGGCCGATCCACACCGGCACGGCGCAGCGGCGGCGGATCAACAGCGCTTCGTCGCCGGTGCTGGCGGCGCTGTCAACTGGCTCCACCGCATGCACGCCGAAGCCCGCGCCGAAGTCCGCGCCGTTGCCCTCGCCGCCGTGGCCACGGGAGATCACACCCGGCCGGTGCCCAAGGCGCTGCAAGGCTTGCACGATGGCGATGACGGTGGGCGTCTTGCCGGCGCCACCGACGACGTGGTTGCCGACCACCAGCACCGGCACCGGCAGCGCATGTGCCAGCGGCCGCGTGTGGCGATGGATGTGCAACAGGCCCAGGTACAACATCGACAGCGGCCACAGCAACCAGGCCATGCGCGTGGGCTCAGGCTGCCACCACACCCGCGTCAGCAGGGCTTCAAGCCGGCGGCGGGGCATAGCGTCCACACGGCCGGTGAAACGGCCGTTCAACGGGCTGCGGCGCCGCCCGTTTGCGCCGCAAAGGTCAAGCGCGACAGGCCCGCGCGCCGCGCAGCGTCCAGCACGTTCACCACCGCCTGGTGCGCCGCCAGGGCGTCGGCAGAGATGATCACCACCGTGTCGGGCCGGCCGGCAGCGGCTGCGCTCAATTCAAGCGTCAGCGTTTCGACACTGCGGCCATCGACGGCCTTGCGGTTGACGGCATAGCGGCCATCGCTGGCCACCGCCACGATGACTTCGGCCGGCCGCTCGCGCAGTTTTTCGGCGTCGGCGGCGGGCAGGTTGATCTGCAGTTCGGTGAAGCGCGAATAGGTGGTGGACAGCATCAGGAAGATCAGCACCACCAGCAGCACGTCGATGAACGGGATCAGGTTGATCTCGGGTTCCTCCATGCGACGGCGGCTGAATCTCATGCGCAGACTTCAGGCGTTAGCTTGTCGTGGTCGTGGTCGTCGTCGTGCGCACCACAAAGCGCATCAGGTGCGGCACCATGCGCTCGGCGGCCAGTTCCAGCGAGAGCTGGTATTCGTCCACACGGCCGCGAAAATAGCGGTACAGCATGAGCGCAGGGATGGCGATCATCAAACCGAATGCGGTGTTGTACAGCGCCACCGATATGCCGTGCGCCAGCAGTTGCGGGTTGGTGCCGCCGGTGGGTGCCTGCGAGCCGAAGATCTCGATCATGCCGACCACGGTGCCGAAGAGGCCGAGCAAGGGCGCGGCGGCGGCAATCGTGCCCAGCGTGTTGAGGTAGCGCTCCAGGCTGTGTACGGCAGAGCGGCCGGCGTTTTCGAAGGATTGGCGCAGCGCCGTCTCGGTGATGCGCGGCTCGGCGATCACGCTGCGCAGGCCGGCGGCCAGCACACGGCCCAGCACCGAGTTGTCGGCCAGCTTGTTGACGACATCGGCCGCCGGCAGGCTGGCGCGCGTGACGCCCACCACCTCGTCCAGCAACTT
>JANNGN010000455.1:0-4543 GCA_031403895.1 Rubrivivax sp.
TCGCGCCAGGCGCTGGAATCGATCGCGCCGCAGCTCGGTTTCTACGGCAAGCTGGCGGTGGAGGAACTCGGTGGCCGCGTCACGCTGCCCCCCGCACCACCCGCTCTCAGCGCGCCGGAACGCGAGGCACCGCGCAGCCAGCCCGGCTTCAACCGCGCGCTGCAACTCATCGCACTCGGCCTGCGCTCTGAAGGCGTGCGCGAATGGAACTTCATGCTGCGCGGCCTGGACGAACGCGGCCTGCTGGCCGCCGCCCAACTGGCCTGCGAGCGCGAGGTCTGGGACCGCTGCATCAACACCAGCGAACGCACGCGCACCGAGATCGACATGGCGCAGCGCTTCCCCACGCCACACCGCGAGCTGATCGAGAACAAGGCGCGCCAGGCGGGGCTGGAGCCAGCGGTGGTGTTCGGCCTGATCCGCCAGGAGTCGCGCTTCATCACCGATGCCCGCTCGGGCGTGGGTGCATCGGGCCTGATGCAGCTGATGCCGGCCACCGCACTCTGGACGGCCAAGCAGGTCGGCCTGCCTTACACACCGCAGCAGATCACCGACCGCGGGGTCAACCTGCAGTTGGGTGCGGCCTACCTGAAGCGTGTGCTCGACGACTTCGACGGCTCGCTGGCGATGGCTGCCGCCGCCTACAACGCCGGCCCGGGCCGCCCCCGGCGCTGGCGCGAAGGCGCGTCGATGGAGCCTGCTGCATGGGCCGAATGCATCCCCTTCAACGAGACGCGCGACTACGTCAAGAAAGTGCTGTCGAATTCGGTCTATTACGCCGCCGTGCTGGGCCAGGCGGTGCCGACGCTGAAGTCGCGGCTGGGGCCCACCATTGGCCCGCGCGCACCAGGCGCTGCGGCGCCGGATAAAGAGATTCCCTAAAGGTGAACATGCCCCCACGCTCACTTCGTTCGCTGCCCCCCGAGGGGGCGAGTCAGCACCTTCGGGCGGCCGTGCGGTGCTGACATGACCCGTTTCCTCGTCCTCGGCGGCACCGGCTTTGTCGGCCGCGCGGTCTGTGAAAAGCTCAGTGAGCGCAGCAGCTCCGACCGCATCGTGGTGCCTACACGGCGCGAACCGCGTGGCAACGGCGTGCGGCTGCTGCCCACCGTCGATCTGATGGTCGGTGACATCAACCACCCGGCCACGCTGGCGCGTTTGGTGGCGGGCAGCGACGTGGTCATCAACCTGGTGGCCATCCTGCACGGCACCCGCGCGCAATTCGACGCCGCGCACGCTGCGCTGGCGCAGCAACTGGTGGCTGCTTGCAAGGCAGCGGGTGTCAGGCGCGTGGTGCATGTCAGCGCGCTCGGCGTGGGCAAGGACGCACCGTCGAACTACCTGCGCAGCAAGGCCGCTGCCGAAGCCGTGCTGGCGGCGTCGGGGCTGGACGTGACGGTGCTGCGGCCGTCGGTGATCTTTGGCGCGCACGACAGTTTCCTGAACCTCTTTGCGCGGCTGCAATCGTTCGCGCCGCTGCTGCCATTGGCCGCCAGCAGCGCACGCTTTCAACCGGTGTGGGTGGAGGATGTGGCGGCGGCCATCGTGTACTGCATCGACATGCCGGCCACGGTCGGCAAGGTCTATGAGTGTGCCGGGCCGGCGGTCTATACGCTGAGCGAACTGGTGCGCCTGGCCGGGCGCTGGTCGGGCCATGAACGGCCGCAAATTCCGCTGCCGGCGTGGGCCGGCCGGCTGCAGGCTGCATCGATGGAACTGCTGCCCGGCACGCCGTTGATGTCGCGCGACAACATCGATTCGATGCGCGTGCCGAATGTCGCCACTGGCACGCTGCCGGGCTTGCACGACCTGGGCATCACGCCCGCAGCGCTGGAGGCGGTGGCACCTGGTTATCTGGGCGACCTCTTCGTGCGCCCCGACCTCGACCGCTACCGCGCGGGCAGCGGGCGCCACTGAGCCGATGCGCGCACGTCATCGGCGCGATGACGACTGCGCATCGCCAAGCGACGACAGCGCCCGTAGCATGCACAGCCCCAGTCAGCGGAGCCTGCGATGCAACTCGTGATCGGCAACAAGAACTACTCGTCCTGGTCGATGCGGCCGTGGGTGCTGATGAAGCAACTCGGCATCCCCTTCGAAGAAGTCAAGCTGCGCTTCGACTTTGCAGAAGGCTCGGCTTTCCGTCAGGCGGTCGCCCGGTACAGCCCGGCACGCAGCGTGCCAGTGCTGGTGGACGAAGGCTTTGCGGTCTGGGACACGGTGGCCATCACCGAATACCTGGCCGAGCGCCACCCCGCCGTCTGGCCCGCCGAGCGCCAGCACCGCGCCCGCGCACGTTGCCTGGTGGCCGAGATGCACGCCGGCTTCAACGCGCTGCGCAGCCATTGCCCGATGAACATCGAAGCGCAGCTACCGGAAGTCGGCGCGCGCGTCTGGGCTGAACAGCGCAAGGTGCAGCGCGACGTGGCGCGCATCGAAGCGGCTTTTGCCGACGCACTGGCCGACACATCAGCCGGCAGCGGCGGGCCCTTCCTCTTCGGCGACTTCTGCGCCGCCGACGCCTACTTTGCGCCCGTCTGCATGCGGCTGCTGACCTACGCACTGCCGGTGTCGGACACCACACGCGGCTACGTGCAGCGCGTGGTGGCGGCGCCGGGTGTGGCGGCCTGGATTGCTGATGCGCTGGCCGAGAAGGACTACCTCGACTTCGAAGAGCCGCATCGAAAGCAGCGATGACGATGCAGTTCTACGTCGTCGGCGGTGCCGTGAGGGACGCGCTGCTGGGCCTGCCGGAAAGCGACCGCGACTGGGTCGTTGTCGGCGCCACGCCGCAGCAGTTGCTGGACCTGGGCTACCGGGCAGTCGGCAAGGACTTCCCGGTCTTTCTGCATCCAGACACGCATGAAGAAGTGGCACTCGCGCGCACCGAACGCAAGACTGGCCCCGGCTACCGGGGCTTCAGCTTTCACGCCGCGCCGGACGTGACGCTGGAAGCAGACCTGGCGCGCCGCGACCTCAGCATCAACGCCATCGCACGCGCTGAGAGCGGCACGCTGATCGACCCTTTCGGCGGGCAGGCTGACTTGAAGGCGCGCCTGCTGCGGCACGTGTCGCCGGCTTTCGTCGAAGACCCCGTGCGCCTGCTGCGCCTGGCGCGGCTGGCGGCGCGTTTCCCCGACTTCACGGTGGCGCCCGAGACGATGGCGCTGCTGCGCCGCATGGTGGCCGCCGGTGAAGTGGACGCGCTGGTGCCCGAACGGGTGTGGCAGGAACTGCAGCGCGGCCTGATGACTGCGACCCCGCAACGCATGATCGACGTGCTGCACGATTGCGGCGCGCTGGCGCGGCTGTTGCCGGCGCTGGACGCTCAGTGGGGCCCACGGCGGGCACAGGTGCTGGCCTGCTGCGCGCGCCAGCAGGCGGCCCTGCCCGTGCGCTGGGCCTGCCTGATGCACGGGCTGGACCCAGGCGCCGTGCGAGCCACTGGCGAGCGGCTGCGGGTCAGCGCCGACTGCTTGGCCTTGGCGGACCTGCTGCTGCGCGAACAGGCCTCGGTGCAGGCCAGCGCTGCGCTCGACGCGCCGGCCTTGATGGACCTGTTCGAGCGCTGCGACGCGCTGCGCCGGCCTGACCGTTTTGCCGCGCTGCTGCAAGCCTGCGCTTGTGTGGCGGGTGCGGGCGCTGTGCCCGCGAGCCATCCGCCGCAGACCAGTCTGCCGCCCTTGCTGCATGCCGCCATGGCGCTGGACACGGCGACCGTCGCCGCGCAGGCTGCCGCCAGTGGCAGGGTGGGCGCTGCCGTGGGGGCGTGCATCCGCGCCGCGCGCATCGCGGCCATCGAGGCTGCGCTGGGCAATCCCCGGCCGCAGGCTCACCCGCCCGGCACAGGCCGGCCAAACTGAACGCGACGTGCAGAGCTTCAGAACATCAGGCCGATCAGCATCGCCAGCACGCTGAGCACGACCGAACTCGCCAGCGGCACAAACCACTCGCGCCCGCGCAATCTGAAGCTGAAGTCGCCCGGCAGTTTGCCCAGGCCGATTCTGCGCAGCCAGCCTTGCAGGCCGTTGAAGACCAGGCAGGCGAGCAGGAAGACGATGAGCCAGCGCATCGGCAGCGATCAGCGCGTGTACGTCACTTTGGACAAATGGCGCGGCGCGTCGGGGTCGAGGCCACGTACACGCGCCAGGGCTTCGACCATCGGGTAGAAGGACATCGCGGCGGCGATGGCGTCCAGATCTTCATGGCCCGTGAGGGCCAGCGGCAGCTCGGCATCCGCGGTGCCGAGCGGCGCGGCCAGCAGCACCCGCGCGCCGCGTTGCCGCATGTCTTGCGCCAGTTCGAGCAAGCCCGCTTGCGCCGGGCCGCGTGGCGCCAGGATCAGCAGCGCATAACCTTCCTGCACCAGCGCCATCGGTCCATGCCGCAGTTCGGCACCCGAAAAGGCCTCGGCCTGGATGCCACAGGTTTCCTTGAACTTGAGCGCCGCCTCCATCGCCACCGCCAGACCGAGGCCGCGGCTGATGACGTACAGACGGTCCGCGCGCTGCAGCACCGGCAGTGCCGCGCCCCAGTCGCAGCG
>JANNGN010000456.1:0-2609 GCA_031403895.1 Rubrivivax sp.
TGCGCTTGTGCGGCGCCAGCGGCGTGGGCAGGCGGCCACGGTCGAAGTCCTCCGGGATCAGCGGGTAGTTGGCGGCCTTGATGCCGTGCTGCATGGCCAGGTACAGGCTGGTCGGCGTCTTGCCGCTGCGGCTGACGCCGAGCAGGATGACGTCGGCACTGTCCAGGTTGCGCGCGCTCTGGCCGTCGTCATGCGCCAGGCTGAAGTTGATGGCCTCGATGCGGTCGTTGTATTCGGGACTCTGGCTGGCGTCTGAAAAGCGGCCGACGCGGTGGTTGCTCTTGACGCCGAACTCCTGCTCCAGCGGCTCGACGAAAGTGCGGAACATGTCCAGCACCAGGCCCGTGCAGCGTTCGCCGGTGACGATGGCGCGCACATCGTCGTTGATGAGCGTGATGAACACGATCGGGCGCTTGCCTTCACGCTGGGCGGTGTGGTTGATCTCGGTCACCACGTCGTGGGCCTTCTCCAGCGTGTCGATGAAGGGCCGCCGCACGTGGCGCGGCTTGGCCGGAAACTGGTTCAGGATCGAGTTGCCAAAGGTCTCGGCGGTGATGCCGGTGCCGTCCGAGACAAAGAACACGGTACGTTCGGTCATGGCAGGCTTTGCAGGGCGGCGGGGCGCCGTCGCCAATGAGGT
This sequence comes from Rubrivivax sp., assembly GCA_031403895.1. GTDB lineage: Bacteria > Pseudomonadota > Gammaproteobacteria > Burkholderiales > Burkholderiaceae_C > Rubrivivax. The sequence goes on from JANNGN010000456.1 coordinate 641, forward strand.
TGAAGGGCCATCATAGGGAAGAACTCCTTAGAATCATTTGCAACTTTCCGCCCCGCCGCCCGACGTGAACCCTCCTGGCCCAGAACAAGAAGAAGAGCGCGCCAGCGCAGGGACAAAGGCCGCCATTGCGGAAGCACCGGTTTTGTCACATCACGGAGCTTTCCCATGTCTGCAACGGCTGATCGGCCCCCCATGGCCACCTTGGCAACCTCGCTGGTTGCCCCCTTTGAACACTTAAGGATGAGCGACGTCGAGGTCGTGGGCGGCAAGAACGCCTCACTCGGCGAAATGATCAGCCAACTGGCCGCCAGCGGTGTGCGGGTGCCGGGCGGGTTTGCCACCACGGCGTTTGCGTTCCGCGAATTCCTGCAGCACGGTGGTCTTGCGCAACGCATCAACGACAAGCTCAGCACGCTGGACGTGGACGATGTGCGCGCACTCGCCGAAGCGGGCGCGTTGATCCGCCGTTGGGTCGTCGAGACACCACTGCCGCCAGCGTTGGAAGCCGCCATTCGCGCGCAGTTTGCGTTGCTCTCAGCGGATGCGCCTAAAGGCACGAACCCCAGTTTTGCGGTGCGCTCTTCGGCCACCGCCGAAGACCTGCCCGATGCGTCTTTCGCCGGCCAGCAGGAGAGCTTCCTCAACGTCACCGGCATCGACGATGTTCTGCACCGCATCAAAGAAGTCTTCGCGTCGCTCTACAACGACCGCGCCATCAGCTACCGCGTGCACAAGGGCTTTGCGCACGCCGAGGTGGCGTTGTCGGCGGGCGTGCAGCGAATGGTGCGTTCCGACATGGGCTCGGCCGGCGTGCTCTTCACGATCGACACCGAATCGGGTTTCACCGATGTCGTCTTCATCACCGCCAGCTACGGCCTGGGTGAACTGGTGGTGCAGGGTGCCGTCAACCCCGACGAGTTCTACGTCCACAAACCGACGTTGAACAAAGGCAAGTTCCCCATCATCCGGCGCGTGCTCGGCTCCAAGCTTCAGCGCATGGAGTTTGCGCAGTCGCAGACGCAGACGCAGGCGGACGAACTTGGAGAACCGCGCAAGCTCGTGAAAGTGCTCGACACCCCGCCCGAGCAGCGCAACCGTTATGCGCTCAACGACGCCGATGTGATCGAGCTTGCGAAGTACGCGCTGATCATCGAGAAGCACTACGGCCGCGCGATGGACATCGAGTGGGGCAAGGACGGCATCGACGGCAAGATCTACATCCTGCAGGCGCGGCCAGAAACCGTTAAGAGCCAGGCCGGGGCACGGCTTGAACAGCGCTTCAAATTGAAGGGCGACCACAGCAAGACGCCAGTGCTGGCTGAAGGCCGCGCCATCGGGCAGAAGGTAGGCACCGGCCCGGTGCGCCTGGTGCGCAGCCCGGCCGAGATGCACCGCGTGCAGCCTGGCGACGTTCTCGTCACCGACATGACCGACCCCAACTGGGAGCCGGTGATGAAGCGCGCGTCGGCCATCGTCACCAACCGCGGCGGCCGCACTTGCCACGCCGCGATCATCGCGCGTGAGCTGGGCATCCCGGCGGTGGTGGGTTGTGGTGATGCGACCGAGCATCTGATCGAAGGCGCGCTGGTCACCGTGTCGTGCGCCGAAGGCGACACCGGTTTCGTTTACGACGGCCTGCTGGAGACCGAAATCAGCGACGTCGTGCGCGGCGAAATGCCGTACTGCCCGATCAAGATCATGATGAACGTCGGCAACCCGCAACTGGCTTTCGACTTCTGCCAGATGCCGAATTCCGGTGTCGGCCTGGCGCGGCTGGAATTCATCATCAACAACAACATCGGCGTGCACCCGAAGGCGATTCTCGACTACCCCAACATCGATGCGGAGCTGAAGAGTGCCGTGGAGTCGGTGGCGCGCGGTCATGCGTCGCCCCGCGCTTTTTATGTGGACAAGCTGGTCGAAGGCATCTCCACCATCGCCTCGGCCTTCTGGCCCAAGCCGGTGATCG
>JANNGN010000457.1:0-2763 GCA_031403895.1 Rubrivivax sp.
GTGGCGCGGGTGGCCAGCGGGCCGCTGGTCATCGTCGCGCATCCGAGCTTTGTGGCGAGCACGATCCCGGAACTGATCGCGGCCGCCAAGGCCAAGCCCAGCAGCATCGACTTCGGCTCGGGCGGCAACGGCAGCGTCACCCACCTGGCCTTCGAGCTGCTCAAGTCCAGGACCGCCATCGACATGACCCATGTGCCGTACAAAGGCATCGCACAAATGTTGAATGACATCCTCGGTAACCAGATCAGCCTGGGCGCACCGGCGGTGGCCAGCGCGGTGTCCAACATCAAGGCCGGCAAGCTGAAGGCGCTGGCCGTCACCAGCGCCAAGCGCGCGTCGGTGCTGCCCGACGTACCGACGGTGGCCGAGGCCGGCGCTGGGGCAGGTGCTTTGGCAAGCCTTGCCGGCTACGACGTCTCAACCTGGAACGGTGTGCTGGCACCGGCGCGAACCCCCGACGACATCATCGCCAAGGTCCACACCGACGTCGTGAATGTCGCCCGCTCGAAGGGATTTATCGACGCCCTGCAGCCGCAAGGGCTGGAGCCCGACTTGATGAATCCGGTGGAGTTCCGCGCCTTCCTCGCCACCGAGCTGGCGAAGTGGTCGCAACTCGTCAAGGCCAGCGGCGCCAAGCTGGATTGAGCCCGGTTGGGTGGTTATGCTGCGGGCGCTGGCGCAGCCGCCGTCAACACAGCAGCGCGGGCCCGGAGACCCCACCATCAACGCCCACGTTCTTCACGAAGCTGATTCGCGCTACGCCCACCTGCGCCTCTTGGTGACGCTGGCGCTGATGACCGTCGGCAGCGCTGGCATGTACGTGGTGGCGGTGATGCTGCCCGCCGTGCAGGCGGAATTTGGCGTCGCGCGCGCCGACGCGTCGCTGCCCTACACCGCGCTGATGATCGGCTTTGGCGTTGGTGGTGTCGTGATGGGCCGGCTGGCCGACCGCTTCGGTGTCATGGTGCCGCTGCTGATTGGCGCGGCCAGCCTGGCCACCGGTTTCATCGTCAGTGGCCTGGCCACGGGCATCGGCAGCTTTGCGCTGGCGCAGGGTCTGTTCATCGGCCTGCTCGGCAGTTCGGCCAGTTTCGCGCCACTGGTGGCCGACACCTCGCTGTGGTTCGTCAAGCGGCGTGGCATGGCGGTGGCGGTGTGTGCCAGCGGCAACTATGTCGCCGGAGCGATCTGGCCGCCCATCGTGCAGCACTTCGTGGCCAGCGTCGGCTGGCGCCAGACCTGCATCGGTCTGGGCATCTTTTCTGGCGTTGTGATGGCAGGCCTGGCGCTCTTGATGCGGCCCCGCCCGCCAGCCGCCGTGGCGGCAGCGCCGAAGGCCGGCCATGCGAACCCGGCGGTGCCGTCGATGCGCCCGTTCGGCCTCAGCCTGGCGCAGGCGCAGGGTGCGCTGTGCGTGGCCGCTGTGGCCTGCTGCGTGGCGATGGCGATGCCGCAAGTCCACATCGTGGCCTACTGCGGTGACCTCGGCTACGGCGTGGCGCGCGGCGCCGAAATGATGAGCCTGATGCTGGCCTGCGGCATCGTCAGCCGGCTCGTCAGCGGCGCCATCTGCGACCGCATCGGCGGCATCCGCACGCTGCTGCTGGGGTCCGTGCTGCAGGGCACCGCGCTGTTGCTGTTTTTGCCCTTCGACGGGTTGGTGTCGCTGTACATCATCTCGGCGCTGTTTGGCCTCTTCCAGGGCGGCATCGTGCCCAGCTACGCCATCATCGTGCGCGAACACTTTCCGCCTGCCGAAGCCGGCGCGCGGGTCGGCACGGTGCTGATGTGTACGCTGCTGGGCATGGCGCTGGGCGGCTGGATGTCGGGCAAGGTGTTTGACTTGACGGGCAGTTATCAAGCTGCGTTCATCAACGGCATTGCGTGGAACCTGCTCAACGGCGGCATCGCGGCGTGGCTGTTGTGGCGCACCAAGCGGCCTGACTCGTCACGGCCGCCCCAGTCCCCAGGCGGCATCGGCCGCCATGCCGAGTCGGCGGCCTGAAGCGTCGGTCATCTGTTGCGTCGCGCTTGCCCGCCGTGACCGAGGGAAAACGCTGTCGCAATTCGGGACGCGTCATGCCGAAGCACCCGCTCGGCCGGCGTCCGATCCCGCGACACCCTGAGCCGGCGCCAGGCATCGGGTAAACCGCCCCAGGCGCCGACTTCCCGAGCGTAATCAAGGGCTTGGGACGGCGGTGCGGCCGGCTTGCAGAAGCGGCACGGCGGTTGCAATGGAACAGGGCTCACGGGCGACGGCGCAAGTCCGTCCACGCCCGAATCGAACCCCAGGAGAAGACCCATGAAAGCCGCAGTGCTGCACCAGTACAACGAGTCGCTCAGCGGCGACAACTTTGTGCATTACGAAGACGTGCCCGACCCCAAGATCGAAAGCCCCACCGATGTCATCGTGCGCATCGGTGGCGCCGGTGTCTGCCGCACCGACCTGCACGTGGTCGAAGGCATCTGGCGCAGCAAGGTCGATGTCAAGCGGCCCTACATCATGGGCCACGAAAACGCCGGCTGGGTGGAAGCCGTGGGCGCGGGCGTGACTGGCGTGAAAGTTGGCGCCGCGGTGATCTGCCACCCGCTCGTGACCAGCGGCCACTGCCTGGCCTGCCGGCGTGGCAACGACATGCATGCTGAGGAGAGCCGCTTCCCCGGCATCAATGCCGACGGCGGCTATGCAGAGTACCTGCGCACCGGCCAACGCTCGCTGATCAAGCTGCCCAAGACGCTGGCGCCGAAAGACGTGGCGCCGTA
>JANNGN010000458.1:0-2065 GCA_031403895.1 Rubrivivax sp.
CAGCGCGGTTCGATCGCCGCCGTGTTCCGCTGCATCCCGTTCCTGATTCCGTCGCTCGACTCACTGGGCGTGCCGCCGTTGATGAGCCAGATCATCACCGACAAGCGCGGCCTGATCCTGATGGTGGGCGCCACCGGCACGGGAAAAAGCACCACGCTGGCGTCGATGATCGAATGGCGCAACCAGCAGATGACCGGCCACATCCTGACCATCGAAGACCCGATCGAATTCCTCTTCTCCAACAAGAAAAGCATCGTCAACCAGCGCGAGGTCGGGCGCGACACGCAGAGCCTGCAGATCGCGCTGAAAAACGCGCTGCGGCAGGCACCCGACTGCATCCTGATCGGTGAAATCCGCGACCGTGAAACGATGGGCGCAGCGCTGTCGTACGCGCTCTCGGGCCACCTGGTGCTGAGCACGCTGCACGCCAACAACAGCTACCACGCGATGGGGCGCATCCTGTCGTTCTACGCGCCCGAAGCGCGGCCCACGCTGCTGTCCGACCTGGCGGCGGGCTTGCGCGCCGTCGTCTCGCAGCGCCTGCTGCGCTCCAACGCCGGAGGGCGTGTGCCGGCTGTCGAAGTGCTGCTAAACACCAAACTCATCTCCGAATTGATCGAGAAGGGCGACCTGTCTTCGGTGAAAGAGGCCATGGAAAAGTCGCTGGCCGAAGGCTCGCAGACCTTTGAGCAAGACCTGGCGCGCCTGATCAACGACGGCATCGTCTCGCGCGACGAAGGCCTGTCCTATGCCGACTCGCCCACCAACCTGTTGTGGCGTTTGCAGAACGAACAGGCGCCCGTCTCGCGCGCGGCGGCCAAGAAGGACGAACCCGACACCGCCACCTTCACCGAAATCGCCATCGACGTGCGGCCCGAAGACACCCGGCTGGGCTCTGCGCCGCCGTGGGCGAAATTGCGGTGACGGCAGCAGTCCCGGCCGCAGCCAAGGAAACACTGCGGCTGGCTGAATCGCTCATCGCCTGCCGTTCCCTGACCCCTGCCGATGGCGGCTGCCAGGCATTGCTGGCGCAACGCCTGAGCGCTGCCGGCTTCGTGTGCGAGGCGCTCGACGCCGGCCCGGCCGATGCGCGTGTCAGCAACCTGTGGGCAGTACACGTTGGCAAACGGCCCGGTCCGACGCTGGTGCTGGCCGGCCACACCGACGTGGTGCCCAGCGGCCCTGTCGAGTGCTGGGCGAGCGCCCCCTTCGTGCCCACGCACCGTGGCGGGCGACTCTACGGCCGGGGCGCTGCCGACATGAAGACAGCGGTGGCCGCCATGACCGTCGCGGCGGAAGAATTCGTGCGCACGCGGCCCGCGCATGGCGGCACGGTGGCGCTGCTGATCACCAGCGACGAAGAAGGCCCATCCCTGCACGGCACGCTGCACGCGGTGCAGGTGTTGCAGCAGCGTGGTGTGCAGATCGACGCCTGCATCATTGGCGAGCCGACTTCCGTGGACCGGGTCGGCGACATGGTGAAAAACGGCCGCCGCGGCACGCTGTCGGCGCGGTTGGTGGTGAAGGGCGTGCAGGGCCACATCGCCTACCCGCAACTGGCACGCAACCCGATCCACGACTTCGCGCCCGCACTGGCCGAGCTGACCACCACGCGCTGGGACGACGGCAACGCCTTCTTCCTGCCCACCAGTTGGCAGGTTAGCAACCTGCACGCCGGCACCGGTGTCGGCAACGTGATTCCGGGTGAACTGGTGGTGGACTGCAACTTCCGCTTCAGCACCCAGAGCACGGCGGCGTCGCTGCAGGAACGTTTTGTCGCGGTGCTGCAGCGCCACGGCGTGCAGCACGAGCTTGACTGGACGCTGGGCGGCGAGCCTTTCCTCACCCAGCCCGGCACGCTGCACGCCGCGCTGGCTGCTGCCATCGAAGCCGAATTCGGACTGACGCCAGAACTCAGCACCACCGGCGGCACATCAGACGGCCGCTTCATTGCGCGCATCTGCCCGCAGGTGATGGAGTTTGGCTTCAGCAACGAGAGCGCGCACAAGATCGACGAATGGGTTGAGGTCGCCGCCATCGAGCCGCTGAAAAACACCTACCGCCG
>JANNGN010000459.1:0-7570 GCA_031403895.1 Rubrivivax sp.
ACATCGCATTCGAAGGCGCGGTAGCCGAACGACGCGCCCAGTCGAAACGCAGCCAGCGTGTTCTCGGGCGCCAACCGGCCCGCGCCACGGTGCGCGACCCACAGCGGAAAATTCCACGCCTGCCAGGGCTGCATCGTCAGACGCGTTGGCCGGTAGTGGCGTCGAACCAATGCACATGCTCTGGCGCCACTTCCAGGTGAACAATGTCGCCGTGTTTGGGTGGCTTCAGCGTGGCTTCGATGCGCAGCGTGAACGCGGCACTGTCGGCGCCTGCCAGCTTGCCATACACCAGCCGCTCGGCACCCAACATCTCCAGCATCTCCACCCTCAGCGGCCAGCCGCCGTGATCGCTGATCTGCGCGTGTTCGGGCCGCACACCCAGCATCAGTGCGCCAGCGCGCGGCGCGGCGCCTGGCAGTGCCAAGGTCTGCCCGCCCACCGTGAAGCGCGAGCCGTCGGCCTGGCCCTGCAGCAGATTCATCGGCGGGCTGCCGATGAAGCCGGCCACGAAGATGGACGCAGGCTGGCCGTAAACCTGGTCGGGCGTGCCGATCTGCTCGATGCGGCCAGCGTTCATCACGATCATGCGTTCGGCCAGCGTCATCGCCTCGACCTGGTCGTGGGTGACGAAGAGTGAGGTGACGCCCAGCTCAGTGTGCAGCTTTTGAATCTCAAGCCGCGTCTGCGCGCGCAGCTTGGCGTCCAGGTTGGACAGCGGCTCGTCGAAGAGGAACACTGCCGGCTGACGCACGATGGCGCGCCCCATCGCCACGCGCTGGCGCTGGCCGCCCGACAGCTCGCGCGGCTTGCGTTGCAGCAGGCCACCCAGCTCCAGAATCTTCGCCGCCTTTTGCACGCGCACTTCAATCTGGTCCTTCGGCACCTTGGCAATCTTCAAGCCGTAGGCCATGTTGTCGTACACGCTCATGTGCGGGTACAGCGCGTAGTTCTGGAACACCATCGCAATGTCCCGTTCGGCCGGTTCCAGCGCGTTGACGACGCGGCCACCGATCTCGATCTCGCCACTGCTGATGTCTTCCAGCCCCGCCACCATGCGCAGCAGCGTGCTCTTGCCGCAGCCGCTGGGGCCAACGATGACGATGAATTCGCCGTCGCTGATCTCGGCATTCACGCCGTGGATCACCTTGTTGGCCTTCGGCCCGTAGCCGTAGGCCTTTTCGACGTTGCGCAGTGTGATGGCACCCATGTTGGCCTCTTATTTTTCCGTATCGACCAGGCCCTTGACGAACCACTTCTGCATCAGCAGCACCACCAGTGCGGGCGGGATCATCGCCAGGATGGCGGTGGCCATCACGATGTTCCAGTCATTCGCCGCGTCACCGCCGGAAATCATGCGTTTGATGCCCATCACCACCGGGTACATGTCCTCGCTGGTGGTCACGAGCAGGGGCCACAGGTACTGGTTCCAGCCGTAGATGAACTGGATCACGAACAGCGCCGCGATGCTGGTGGTGGACAGCGGCAGCAGCACGTCCTTGAAGAAGCGCAAGGGGCCGGCGCCGTCAACGCGCGCCGCTTCCACCAGTTCGTCGGGCACGGTGAGGAAGAACTGGCGGAACAGGAAGGTGGCGGTGGCGCTGGCGATCAACGGCACCGTCAGGCCGGCGTAGCTGTTCAGCATCCCCAGGTCCGACACCACCTGGTAGGTGGGGCCGATGCGCACCTCCACCGGCAGCATCAACGTCACGAAGATGGCCCAGAAGAAAAACTCGCGGCCCGGAAAGCGGAAATAGACGATGGCAAAGGCCGACAGCAGAGAGATCGCGATCTTCCCGAGCGCGATCACCAGCGCCGTGATCAGGCTCACCATCATCATGCGGCCCACCGGCGCGGTGGACGCCGCACTGTCGCTGGTGCCCAGGATGGCGGCCCTGTAGTTGTCCACCAGATGCGGGCCCGGCAGCAGCGGCATCGGCACTTGCACGATGTCGCGCGCGGTGTGGGTGGACGCGACGAAGGTGATGTACAGCGGGAAGGCGATGATCAGCACGCCCAATATGAGCACGAGGTGCGAGATGGCGGTGGCCAGAGGGCGTCGTTCGACCATGGTGTCAGTAGTTGACCTTCTTCTCGACATAGCGGAACTGCACCACCGTCAGCAGGATGACGATGAACATCAGCACCACCGACTGCGCCGCCGAGCCGCCCAGGTCCAGCGCCTTGAAGCCGTCGTAATAGACCTTGTAAACCAGAATCGCAGTGTCCTTGCCGGGGCCGCCTTCGGTGGCTGCATCGACGATGGCGAAGGTGTCGAAGAAGGCATAGACGACGTTGATGACGAGCAGGAAGAAAGTGGTCGGCGACAGCAGCGGGAAGATGATGGTCCAGAAGCGCCGCCAAGGGCCGGCGCCGTCGATGGCGGCGGCCTCGATCAGGCTTTTGGGAATGCTGTTCAGACCCGCCAGGAAGAACCGGAAGTTGTAGGAGATCTGCTTCCACACCGCTGCAAAGACGATCAGCGTCATGGCCTGCGAACTGTCCAGCAGGTGGTTCCATTCAATGCCCACGCTGCGCAGCGCAAAGCTGACGATGCCGATCGACGGCGCAAACATGAACAGCCACAACACGCCGGCCACTGCGGGCGCCACCGCATAGGGCCAGATCAGCAGCGCCTTATAGACCGCCGCGCCGCGCAGCACGCGGTCTGCAAACACGGCCAGCATCAGCGACAGGCTCAAGCCCAGCCCGGCCACCAGCACCGAGAACAGCGCCGTGGTCTTGAACGAGGCGAGGTAACTTTCGTCAGCCAGCAGGCGCCGGAAGTTGTCCAGCCCCACCCATTCGACCGACGCGCCAAAAGCGTCCTGCTGCTGCAGCGACTGCACCAGGGCCTGCGCCGCCGGCCAGAAAAAGAAGACCGCGATGACGATCACCTGCGGTGCCAGCAGCACCCAGGGCAACCACCAGCTCTTGAACCGGACGCGCTTCTCGACCGTCAACGCTCAGCCCTTGTTGGCTTTCTGGAAGCGTTCGAGCTGCTCGTTGCCACGCTTGACGGCAGCGTCGAGTGCTTCCTTGGCAGTCTTCTTGCCGGCCCAGACCTGCTCCAACTCTTCGTCCATGATGGCGCGAATCTGGTTGAAGTTTCCCAGGCGCACACCGCGTGACTTTTCGGTCGTCTTGCGGATCATCTGGTTGACCGCCGTGTCGGTGCCCGGGTTCTGCTTGTAGAAGCCCGACTTCTCGGTCAGCGCAAAAGACGCCAGCGTGATGGGCAGGTAACCCGTCTGCTGGTGGCTCTTGGCCTGGATCTCGGGGTCGGTGAGGTAGTTGAGGAAAGCGGCCACACCTTTGTACTGGGGCGCCGGCTTGCCCGCCATCACCCACAGCGAAGCGCCGCCGATGATGGTGTTCTGCGGCGCGCCAGGAACATCAGGGTAGTAGGGCAGGGGCGCGATGCCGAAGCTGAAGGTGGCGTTCTTCTTGATGCTGGCGTAGGTGGAAGAGCTGGCCGTGGCCATCGCGCATTCACCCGAATAGAAAGGCGCGTCGCCCTTGTTGCCGCGGCCGCGGTAGTGGAACAGGCCCTGCTTGGCCATGTTGGCCAGGTTCTCGATGTGGCGCACATGCAGCGGGCTGTTGAAGCTCAGGCGCGCACCGGTGCCGCCGAAGCCGTTGTTCTGCGTGGCAAAGAGCGTGTTGTGCCAGGTCGAAAAACTCTCCAGTTGGGTCCAGCCCTGCCAGCTGGTGGTGAAGGGGCAGGTCGAGCCCGAAGCCTTCAACTTGGCGGCAGCCAGGGCCACTTCAGGCCAGGTGGTGGGCGGCCGCTCGGGGTCGAGGCCGGCTTTCTTGAAGGCGTCCTTGTTGTAGTTGAGCACTGTCGTGGAGCTGTTCAGCGGAAAGCTCAGCATCTGTCCGTTGGGCGCCGTGTAGTAGCCCACCACGGCGGGGATGTAGGCCTTGGGGTCGAACTTGTAGCCGGCATCGGCCAGCACCTTGCCCACCGGAATGACAGCGCCCTTGGCGGCCATCATGGTGGCGGTGCCCACCTCATAGACCTGCAGGATGTGCGGCGCATTGCCGGCGCGAAAGGCGGCGATCGACGCCGACATCGATTCGTCATAGCTGCCCTTGTAGGTGGGCACGATCTTGAAGTCCTTCTGGCTGGCGTTGAAGCCGTTGGCCAGGCCGACGACCCAGTCGTTGAGGCCGGCGGTCATCGAGTGCCACCACTGGATTTCGGTCTGCGCCTGGGCGGGCAGGCTCAGGGCTGCGGCGGCGGCAGCGGCGAGAAGGGCGGGTGCAAGTCTGCGCAGTGTCATGGGGTCTCCGAACGGCTGTTGTGAGGGCTGAACCAACAAGTGTGGCAAGCCTTTGTGACAACCAGGGTTCTGTCATGGATGGCCTGCCAGGGGCAACGGGGATAACCCGCCGCGTGGGGTGAGGCAGGGCTCCGCAGGGCCAAGGCTGCTCAGGCAAAATCCGCGCTTACCCTATGAATGCACCCCACCCCCTGGCCGCCGCCGTGATCGTTGATGAAGCTGACGGCCACGCCGTCCGGCTGCGCGAGATCCCCTACAACTACACCTCGTTTTCCGACCGCGAGATCGTGCTGCGCCTGTTGGGCGTGCGCGCCTGGGAGATCCTGCTGCATCTGCGGCAGGAACGCAGCACCGGCCGCAGCGCGCGCATGCTGTACGAGGTGCTGGGCGACATCTGGGTCGTGCAGCGCAACCCCTATCTGGAAGACGACCTGCTCGACAACCCGCGCCGGCGGCAGATGTTGATCGACGCGTTGCACCACCGGCTGACCGAGGTGCAGAAGCGCCGGACGCCCGACGCCGACGCGCAGCGCGACGCGCTGGTGGGTGAATTGCTCATCGCAGCCAAAGGCGCCGTCGAAGCCTTCGCAGCCCACTTCCGCGCCGTCTGGGACCTGCGCAAGACCACACGCCGCGTGCTCGGCCGCCGCACCGCCAAGGACAACCTCAAGTTCGATGGCCTGAGCCGCGTCTCGCACGTCACCGACGCCACCGACTGGCGCGTCGAGTACCCCTTCATCGTGCTCACGCCCGACAGCGAAGCCGAGATGACTGCCCTGGTGGCCGGCTGCATTGAACTCGGCCTGACCATCATCCCGCGTGGCGGCGGCACCGGCTACACCGGCGGCGCGGTGCCGCTGACGTGGAAGAGCGCGGTCATCAACACCGAAAAGCTCGAAGCCATGGGCGAAGTGGAGATGGTGCTGCTGCCGGGCCTGGCCACGCCCGTGGCCACCGTCTTCAGCGAAGCCGGCGTGGTGACGCAACGCGTTACCGATGCCGCAGAGCGTGCCGGTTATGTCTTTGCGGTGGACCCGACCAGCGCCGAGGCCAGCTGCATCGGCGGCAACATCGCCATGAACGCCGGCGGCAAGAAGGCGGTGCTCTGGGGCACGGCGCTGGACAACCTGGCGAGCTGGAAGATGGTGACGCCCGACGCCACCTGGCTGGAAGTCACGCGGCTGAACCACAACCTCGGCAAGATCCACGACGCGCCCGTCGCCAGCTTCGAGCTGAAGTATTTCGACGCCAGCGGCAAGAGGCTCCAGCGCACCGAAAGGCTCGACATCCCGGGTTCGGTGTTCCGCAAGGAAGGCCTCGGAAAAGACGTGACCGACAAGTTCCTGGCCGGCCTGCCTGGCATCCAGAAAGAAGGCTGCGACGGTCTGATCACCAGCGCGCGCTGGATCGTGCACCGCATGCCCAAACACGTGCGCACGGTGTGCATGGAGTTCTTCGGCAGCCCGAAGGACGCGGTGCCCAGCATCGTCGAGATCAAGGACTACCTCTTCGGTCTGAAGAGCCAGGGCGTGCTGCTGGCGGGTCTTGAACACCTGGACGACCGCTACCTGCGCGCGGTCGGCTACGCCACCAAGAGCAAGCGTGCTCTCGCCGGCAGTGGCCTGCCGAAGATGGTGCTCATTGGCGACATCGTTGGCGACGATGAAAACGCCGTCGCGCGCGCCACCAGCGAAGTCGTGCGCATCGCCAACAGCCGCGCCGGCGAAGGTTTCGTGGCCGTCAGCGCCGATGCGCGCAAGAAGTTCTGGCTCGACCGCAAGCGCACGGCGGCCATTGCCAAGCACACGAATGCCTTCAAGATCAATGAAGACGTGGTGATCCCGCTGCCGCGCATGGGCGAGTACACGGAAGGCATCGAGCGCATCAACATCGAACTCAGCCTGCGCAACAAGCTGGAACTGGTCGATGCGCTGCAGGCTTTTTTCGCGCGTGGAAAACTGCCGCTAGGCAAGAGCGACGACGCGGGCGACATCCCGAGCGCAGAACTGCTGGAAGACCGCGTGCAGCAGGCACTGGCTCTCTTGAGTGAAGTGCGTGCGCTGTGGTTGCACTGGCTGGATAACCTCGACGTGGTGCAGCCCGAGACGCAGGAAACCTGCTTCGCGCCGCTGCAGGACTGGCGCGCGCGCGCAAGCTGGAAGACGCAAATCCTCAAACCCTTGCAGCAGATCTTTGCAGGGGGTGCATTCACACCGTTGCTCGACGAATGCCGCCGCATCCACAAGGGTGTGCTGCGTGGCCGCGTCTGGGCTGCTCTGCACATGCACGCGGGTGACGGCAACGTACACACCAACATCCCCGTCAACAGCGACAACTACGCCATGCTGCAGACGGCGCACGAAGCAGTGGCGCGCATCATGGTGCTGGCGCGCAAACTGGGTGGCGTCATCAGCGGCGAACACGGCATCGGCATCACGAAGCTGGAATTCGTCACCGACGATGAGCTGAAAGCCTTCGCCGACTACAAACAACGCATCGACCCCGAAGGCCGATTCAACAAGGGAAAACTGCTGCGCGGTGCGATGGCGGATTCACGCCACGCCGACCTGAGCGCCGCCTACACGCCGAGCTTCGGCCTGATGGGGCACGAGTCGCTCATCATGCAGCAGAGCGACATCGGCGCCATCAGCGACAGCATCAAGGACTGCCTGCGCTGCGGCAAGTGCAAGCCGGTGTGCGCCACGCATGTGCCGCGCGCCAATTTGCTCTACAGCCCGCGCAACAAGATCCTGGCCACGTCCTTGCTGATCGAAGCCTTTCTCTACGAAGAACAAACGCGCCGCGGCATCAGCGTGCAGCATTGGCAAGAGTTTGAAGATGTGGCCGACCACTGCACGGTGTGCCACAAGTGCCTGTCGCCGTGCCCGGTGAAGATCGACTTCGGCGACGTGACGATGAACATGCGCAACTTGCTGCGCAAGCTCGGGCACAAGAGCTTTCGCCCCGGCAACGCGGCAGCGATGATGTTCCTGAACGCGACGAACCCGCAGACCATCAAGCTCGCGCGAATGGCGATGGTGGATGTCGGCTTCAAGGCGCAGCGTTTCATGAACGGCCTGTTCAGGCCCGCGGCGAAGAAACAGACCTCGGCGCCACCGGCGACTCTCGGGCCGGCACCGCTGAAGGAACAGATCATCCACTTCATCAACAAGAAGATGCCCGGCGGGCTGCCGAAGAAGACGGCGCGCGCGCTCTTGGACATCGAAGACCGCGACTACGTGCCCATCATCCGCGACCCCGCGGCGACGACCGCGGAGACCGAGGCC
>JANNGN010000460.1:0-3077 GCA_031403895.1 Rubrivivax sp.
TCCAGCCGGTTCGACGCGGTCTCGTCGGGGCCGAAGATGCGGAAGTTGGCCGCTTTCAGGTTGAGCCTCATCACGTCGCGCAGAAACCTGCCAAGGTCGCGTGTGGCCTCGGCTTCCACTGCGCCCGGCTCGGGTACCGCAACGGCATAGACGCGGAAGGAAGGCATGTCCAGCGGCTTCAGCAACGCGCCGCCATTGGCGTGCGGGTTGCAGCCCATGCGGCGCTGGCCCGTCGGTGCCAGCGTTGCCAACTCTTCAAGGAACCGACCGTCCCCGTCGAACAGTTCCTCAGGCCGGTAACTCTTGAGCCAGCTTTCGAGCTGCTGCACATGCCCGCCAGATTTGAACTCGGCAATGGGCACCTGGTGAGAGCGCCAGCTGCCTTCAACGAGCTTGCCGTCCACGCGCTTCGGCCCGGTCCAGCCTTTGGGTGTGCGCAAGACGATCATCGGCCAGCGCGGACGCGGCGGCGACTGTCCGGGATCGAGCGCTCGCGCCTGCTGCTGAAACTGGCGTATTTGCGCCAGCACTGCATCCAGCGCACCCGCCAGCGCCTGGTGCACCAGCGCAGGGTCGTCGCCTTCGACGAAGTGCGGCTCGTGGCCGTAGCCGCGCATCAGGTCGGTCAGCTCTTCCCGGCTGATGCGCGCCAGCACCGTGGGGTTGGCGATCTTGTAGCCGTTCAGATGCAGGATCGGCAGCACCGCACCATCGCGCGCAGGGTTCAGGAACTTGTTGGAATGCCAGCTCGCTGCCAGCGCACCGGTCTCGGCCTCGCCGTCACCGACGACGCAGGCGACGATGAGATCGGGGTTGTCGAATGCCGCGCCATAAGCGTGGGCCAACGAGTAGCCCAGCTCACCCCCTTCATGGATCGAACCCGGCACCTCGGGCGACACGTGGCTGGGGATGCCCTGCGGCCACGAGAACTGGCGAAACAGCCGCTGCAGGCCGTTGCGGTTGCGTTCGATGGCGGGGTAGTGCTCGGTGTACGAGCCTTCCAGGTAACTGTGCGCCACGATACCCGGCCCGCCGTGGCCCGGGCCTATGACGTACATCAGGTTCAGGTCGTTCTCTTTGATCAACCGGTTCAGGTGAACGTAGAGAAGGTTCAAGCCCGGTGTCGTGCCCCAATGGCCCAACAGGCGCGGCTTGATGTCTGCGAGCGTGAGTGGGCGCTGGAGCAGCGGGTTGTCTTGCAGGTAGATCTGCCCCACTGAGAGGTAGTTCGCCGCGCGCCAGTAGGCGTGCATCCTGCGCAGCAGGTCGGGTGACAGGGGATCGGGCATCAGGTTCTCCGGGATGAAGTTTCAGAGTTCGCGCTCGGCGCCTTGTAGGCCAGCAAGCGCAAGGCATTCGCCACCACGATCAGCGTGGAGCCCTCGTGGAACAGCACTGCGGTGGCGATGCCCAGGCCAAAGATGGTGGCCGGAATCAGCAGCACCACCACGCCCAGGCTGAGCCACAGGTTCTGCTTGATGATGCGGCTGCTGCTGCGCGACAGGCCCACCGCGAACGGCAGTTGCGCCAGGTCGTCGGCCATCAACGCCACGTCGGCCGTTTCCAGCGCCACGTCGGAGCCGGCAGCACCCATCGCGATGCCCACCGTGGCATTGGCCATCGCCGGTGCGTCGTTGACGCCGTCGCCGACCATCGCCACCTTGCCGTGCTCTTGGCGCAGCTTCTTGATGGCCTCGACCTTCTGCTCGGGCATCAGGTCGCCGCGCGCTTCGGTCAGGCCCACGGTCTTGGCCACCGCGTCGGCCACCTGCTGGTTGTCGCCCGAGATCATGATCAGCCGCTCGATGCCGAGTTGGCGCAGTTCCGCCATCACCTGCCCCGCTACCGGGCGCGGGGTGTCCATCACCCCCAGCACGCCCAGGAAGCGCGCGCCCTGGCGCACCACCATCGTCGTGCGGCCGTTGGCCACAAGTTGTTGGTTCGCTTCGGCCACCGCCGCCGGCAGGGCGGAGTCCGGCAGTTCGGAGAACAGCACCGGCTTGCCGATGTGCACCGTCTGCCCATCCACCTGCGCCGAAACGCCGCGCCCGGTGATGCTCTTCACGTCGGCCGCCGTCGCGGGCTTGATGCGGTCCGCCAGGCGCTCGCGGGCACCGGCCACCACGGCGGAAGCCAGCGGGTGGTCGCTCTGCGCTTCGACCGCCAGCGCCACGGCCAGCAGTTCGTCTTCGGTCGCCCCAGGCGCGGCCACAGCATCGGTGAGCTTGGGCTTGCCTTCGGTCAGCGTGCCGGTTTTGTCGAAGGCGATGCTGGTCAGCGAGCCCAGGTTTTCCAGCGCGCCGCCGCCCTTGATCAACACGCCGCCGCGCGCAGCGCGCGCCACGCCGCTGAGCACCGCGCTCGGCACCGAGATGGCCAGTGCGCAAGGGCTGGCGGCCACCAGCACGGCCATCGCGCGGTAGAAGGTGGCGGCGAAGGGCTCGTCGATCACGAAGCCCGTGAACAGCAGCACGCCCACCAGCACCAGCACCGAGGGCACGAAGATGCGCTCGAAACGTTCGGTGAACTGCTGCGTCGGCGAGCGCTGGGCCTGCGCCTCGGTGACCATCCTGACGACGCGTGCCATCGTCGATTGTTCGGCTGGCGTGCCGACACACGCTCAAGGGTTGCAGCGGCAGTCTCCGCGAGTCGGCCCGACTCGGTGGCGACGATGCGCGTATTCTGCAGATCGCTCTTGCAGACCTGCAGCTCCACCGCCATCGCCGAATTGACGGGTCGCCTCAACGACTCGTCCACTGACGGCGGCTTCGGCGGTGAGCCGCAGGAGCCCAGCACCAGCAGCATGGGAATCAAGGGAAGAGCAGAACGCATGGCGAGTCTCCCGTGTGGTGCTCAAGGCCAAAGAGTCAAAGCTGACTGGATGACGTGAGCGCGTGCTCAGGCGCCGGCGCTTCGGAGGTCGGCCCTTCGGCGATCAACCCGCCGTCGTCATCGGACGCGGGCTCGATGGAGCCACCACAGCCGGCCACCGCGCCCGGAGGTGCGCGCCCTGCGGTGAAGAAGTCGAGCAGGCTGTCCGCGGATTGGTCAGGCGGGCCTTCGAAGTTGTCCGGCAG
>JANNGN010000461.1:0-3071 GCA_031403895.1 Rubrivivax sp.
GGCCGCGCAAACTGCTGCAGCAACAGCTGCTGCGGCAGCCGGGAGGCATCGACGGCGGTCTGGCCTTTGCGAGCCAGCAGGCCTTGCGCCAGCAGCTCCGGCGTGACGATGGCGCCGGGCAGGAAGAACGACTGCAGCAGCATTCGCGCCCCGCCCTGCAGGCCAGCGGCGTCGTCCAGGCGCGGGTTCAGGCGCAGCGTGGCGCGCTCGACGGCGGGGTTGGAGACGACCGTGTCCACAGGCGCCGCTGCCGCCGTGCCGGCCGCCAGGCCCGCGGCGACGGCGTTCACGGGGGTCCCTGGCACCGCGCCGGGCGCGATCTCCACAGGCTGGGCCATGCCCACCGGCTGGGCCACAGGCTGGACCCCACCCACAGGCTGTCCCACGGGCTGCGCCACGCCCACGGGTTGGTCGGGCAGGCGCAGCAGCGACGCCAGGTCGAAGCAGCACATTTTTTGCAGCAGCTCGCGCAGCAGATCGGTGATCGGCAGCACCGAGAACCAGTATTCCAGCGCCGGCATGGTCACCGCGATCTGCCGGTGCACCGACCAGTTGCACACGCGCAGCACACGGCACGGGTTGCTCGCCACATGCAGCGTGGCCAAGGCGACGCGCGAGTCGTCGCTGGGCAAGGGGCATGGCGGCAGCAGGGCCGAGCACAGGCAATTCAGCAGTGCGTCGATGAAGACGACGTAGAGCAGCAACACGGCTTGCGCCAGCGCGGCGCTGTTCTGGTTCGTCGGCGGCGTGATGGCCAGACCGGCCAGGCGATCCAGCAGCTCGCAGTTCGTTCCCGGCCGCAACTGCAGGCGCAGCTGCAGATGGGCCTTGAACTGCAGCGCCCACAGGTACCAGCCCTGCGCATCACCGGTGATCGGCTCGACCGGCAGCACCGGTGCGCCTTTCATCAGGTCTTCGACGCAGCATTTGAAGCGTTGCAGCAAGGCCGAGTCGTCGCCCTTGCCGCTGCCGCCTCGCCTGTCGTCGTTGGCGCTGGCCACCGGCGCACGGTAGACCTCAAAGGCAAAACCCTCGCAGACCACGGTCGGCTCGCATTGCACCGGCGCGCCGCGCGGCTTTGCGCCGCAGCTGCAGACGGACTTGTAGCCGCCGCCACAACTGCAGCCCGACTTGCCCGCGCCACTGCCCGCGCCGCATGAACAACTCTTGCCGCCACCGCAACTGCACTGCGCCGGCGCGCTGCCATACAGCGGCTTGACGCCGCGCGTCGGCGTCTCGGCATAACGGATCGCCAGCACCCACTCGGTTTCAGCGGCGCTGCATTCGCGCGCCAATGGCTGGCGCGGCGGGTCGCAAGGCTCGGGTCGTTCGGTGCCGCAGCGCGCGATGAGGTCGCACACATCCACTGTGACCGCATCGCAGACGACGATGTCGTCGCCACACGGCGACAGCGCGTAGCCGCAGCTCACCGTGACGCCATCGCCGCAGGGGTTGCAGGTCACCTCCAGGCCGTTGACGACACCGTAGCCGTGCAGCTGCCGGTTGTGCAGCCGGTGTTTGCCGCGGATGTAGGCGTCGAGCCGATTGAGGTCGTCGGCGCTCAGCACCTGGCCGGCAAAAAAGCGCGGCCGGCACAGGCATTCGAGCATTCCGCAGGTGCTGCAATAGGCTTCGGGCGGGGCACAGCTGGCCACGCTGGCGCTGCGGCGCTTGCGGTACAGGTCGGTGATGCTGCTCATCGTGATCTCTCCGATAGGGGCGGTAGCTGCGCGCCTTGAATCGCAGTACTTACAACTGTCATGAATCCAGGTCGACGCCCGGGATGGTGAAACCGGCGGCTGCCGACTCTGGCCGGCAAGCTCCCTGCCCCGGGCAGGGCAAAGGAACGAATTCGCAACGGCTGTCGTTTCACGTCAAACCTTGATGTCGAACCAGCTCTGGAAGCGGCCGCCTTCGATGCCGTCGCCCGAATGGCGGCCGTCTCCGGTCTGCAGCCACTCGGGCCTGACGCCGGGCTGCGGTGGGCCGGGTGGCGCTGGCGGGTCGAGCTTGGGCAGGTGGTCGGCGTCCACGGCGCGCAGCTCGCCGGTCTTGCGATGTCGGCCGCGGATGAAGTCGCCCTCGATCAGCACGCGCAGCCGCAGCAAGCCGTCGCTGGAGGCGAAGCCCAGCGTGCTGGTGGGCAGCCTGATGCGCAGCGCGTTGACCAGTGCATTGCCGCTGCGAGCGAAGTCCCGCGCCTGACATTGCTGGCGAACATTGCCGACGTCCAGGCGGTCGCGCAGGTCGAGGTCGCACCAGCACATCAGCAGCAACACGTCGCCTTCGTTGCCACCGCCGCGGAACTTGCGCTCGTGGTGGCCGATTTGCACGATGACGCTGCGGTCATGAATGTCGCGGGCCAGGATGTCGGTATCGAAGGTCACGATCAACTCACGCGGTGCTCCGATGACGTCGGGGTTGTCGTGGATCCAGCTGAAATCGCAGATATGCGGCAGGTCCCAGTCGAGTGCGTCGGCGACCTGACCGGGCGCGCCGGCCGGGCCGGGGATGCCTTGTAGGCCTTGCAGACCTTGTGGACCGGGCGGGCCGGTGAGTCCTGGCGGGCCGCTGAGACCTGGCGGGCCGGTGGGCCCCGGGAATCCGGTAGGGCCCGCCGGACCGGGTTGACCCTGAGGCCCTTGCGGTCCCACCGGCCCTTGCGCGCCCGGCCCACCGCCGCCCAGCCCGCGTTCGAGCAGGCAACGCACGGCGCGCGCCAGGTCGCTGACGCTGGGGACGATGACTCGGCCGAGTCGGTTGTCGATGCGAGCGATGGCCGCTGCGGCATCGGCCGCCGCATCGCTGGGCGGCGTCGTGGTGTCGAGCAAGGCATGGCCGGGTCGCCAGTGGCGCAGGGTGGCCAGCACGATGCAATCGGCGCTGTCGCAGCCGGGGCATTCATGGCCATCGAGCGCGGCGCCGCAGTCGCCGGCCAGCACCTCGAGCACCGCCACACCGTCGGCGTAGGCGACGAACAGCCTGCCGGCGAAGGCCAGCGCGCTGCCCACCGGCCCGACCCCCACCGGCCCGACCTGCAGCGCCGGGCCGAACACCTCGCCAGCACCCGC
>JANNGN010000462.1:0-7709 GCA_031403895.1 Rubrivivax sp.
GTGATGGCCGCCGCCAGGCGCGCGAAGTCGGGGCGAAAGCTGCCCGGTGTGAGCGGCACGCGCACCACGGTGCCGCCAGCGAGTTCGATGTTGGGCCCGTAGCTGTCGTAGCAGGGCTCGAGCACGATGACCTCGTCGCCAGGGTGTACACACGCCAGCACGGCGGTCAGGATCGCTTGCGTGGCGCCTGCGGTGATGGTGATCTCGGTGTCAGGGTCGTAGCGGCGGCCGTACAGCGCATCGACCTTGTCGGCCACGCGCTGGCGCAGCTGCGGCACGCCGGCCATCGGCGGGTATTGATTCAGGCCCTCGTGCATGGCGTCAGTGACTTGCGCCAGCAGCGCGGGGTCGCAGTCGAAGTCCGGAAAGCCCTGGCCCAGGTTGACGGCGCCATGCTTCTGCGCCAGCGCCGACATGACGGTGAAGATGGTGGTGCCAACCTGGGGCAGGCGGCTGCGGATGGCCGGGGTATGGGCCGCTATGTGGGCCGGCGTGAGGGCCGCCGCATGGGGAGCTTGTGCGTTCATGGTCTGCAATGAAAAGAGCTTCAGAGTTGGTAGTCGGTGCCTTGCCCGGCCATGGCGCGCTCGATCAGCGCCCCGGTCAGCCGTGGCGACAGCATTTCGGCGAATGCGAGCACGAAGTGCCGCAGGTAGGCGCTGCGCTTGAAGGCAACGCGCGTCATGTTGGCGCCGAACAGGTGGCCGAGCGGGCGCCACACCAGGTCGGGCTCCGGCGGCTCGATGCGCATCGCCAGTTCGGTCACGATGCCCACGCCCAGGCCCACGCGCACATAGGTCTTGATGACGTCGGAATCGATCGCCTCCAGCGCCACTGTGGGCTTCAGGCGGGCGCGCGCAAAAGCCTGGTCGATGCGGGTGCGGCCGGTCACCGTGGGGTGGTAGAGCACGAGTGCATGCGCCGCCAGTTGCGCAAGCGTCGGCCGCTCTTCGGCCGCCAACGGGTGGCCTGCTGGCACCACCAGCACATGCTGCCATTCGTAGCAGGGCAGGGTCACCAGATCATCGTGTTCGGCCAGCGATTCGGTGGCGATGCCGATCTCTGCCACGTCGTCCAGCAGCATGCGCGCCACCTGTTCGGGCACGCCCTGGTGCAGCACCACCTGCACACGCGGATAGCGCTTGCGCAGCTGCGCCACCGGTTCGGGCAGGAAGTAGCGCGCCTGCGTGTGCGTGGTGGCGATCGACAACGTGCCGGCGTCCTGCTTGGAGAACTCGTCGCCGATGCGCCTCAAGTTGGCCAGCTCACGCGTGATGATCTCGATCGACTTCAGCACCAGCTGCCCCGGCTCGGTGATGCGGCGCAGGCGCTTGCCGTGGCGCGCGAAGATGTCCACGCCCAACTCTTCTTCCAGCTCCAGGATCGCCTTGCTGATGCCAGGCTGCGAGGTGTGCAGGGCCTTCGCCGTTTCGGTGAGGTTCAGGTTGCGGCGCACCGCTTCCTGCACAAAACGGAACTGGTGCAGGTTCATCGTGCGGCGCCCAGCAACTGCAGCGCGGCATCGGCCATCGCGGCCGTGACGCTGTCGAGTTCGCCCACTGCCGGCTGCAGCGTCACCGCCATGCCGGGGTGGGCGCTGCGCAGCGTCTCGACCAGCAGCGGCAGGTCCTTGCGCACATGGCCGCCAGCGCCCAGGAACAGCGGCAGCACCTGCACCTGCTGGCAGCCCAGCGCGGCCAGTTCGGTGCCCGCATCAGGCAGGCTGGGCGCCATGAATTCGAGAAAGGCCAGACGCACCGCCACGTCGGGCCGCTGTGCGCGCACACGTGCCGCCACGGCTTCGAAAGGCGCCGCCCAGCGCGGATCGCGGGCGCCGTGGGCGAACAGGATGAGGCCGGTTTTCATGTCGTCCATTCAAGCACTCAACGGTAGCGCACCAGCCAGGCAAAGGCGCCCATCGACAGCAGAAGGAACATCAGGCTGGGCGCTGCCGCCGCGAGCCACGGTGACCAGCCACGCAGCATGCCGATGTGCCCGGCCAGGTTGTTCAGCAGCACGAAGCTGATGCCCAGCATGATGCCGCCGAAGACCTTCAGGCTGATGCCGCCGGCACGCGCATGCATGTACGCAAAAGGCAGCGCGAGCGCGACCATCACCAGGCAGGCCAGCGGGTACAGCGCCTTGCGCCAGAAGCGGATCTGGTAGCCCTGGGCGGCCTGCTCCTGGTCACTCAGGTGGGCGCTGTAGCGCCACAGTTCCAGCGTCGTCATGGTGCCGTCGGGCAGCACCGCAGCGGCCACCACTTTGGCGTCGAGCGTGCTGGGCCATTGCAGCAGCGCCTGCCGCGTCACGACGACGGTGGGCATGGCTGTCGTGCCGCTCATGCGGGCTGGCGGCCACTGCGTCAGTTGTGCATCGGTGAGCTGCCAGGTGCCGTCGTTGCCGACGCGCCCTTCGGCGGCTTCGATGCGTGACAGCGGGCGGCCGTCGGCGTCGAATTCGAAGATGCGCACACCCAGCAGCACACCGCCGACGCTAGTGCCGGATACGTTGACCGAATAGCTGCGTTCGCCTTCAGGCGTGCTGCGATGTTCTTTCAGCCAGGCGCCGGCGCCACCGATGGCCAGGCCGCCCGCAAAGCGCGCCTTCAACTGCACACCCAGTTGTTTGCTGGCGGGGGCGAGAAAGTCGCCGACCAAAAAGGTCAGCACACCAAAGGCCAGCCCCAGCAAAGTGAGCAGGCGCAAGGCCCGTCCGGGCCCGAGGCCGCCGGTGCGCAGGATCGTGAATTCCGAGGACTGCGCCATGCGCGCCAGTGAATAGATGGTGCCGATCAGCACTGCGATGGGTGCCAGTTCATACAAGTGCCCGGGCACCTCGAACAGGGCCGCCAAAACTGCATGCCAGGCCGTGCGGCCACGCCGGCCCACGCCTTCGAGCTCATCGACAAAATCGATGAAGAAAAACAGCGACAGGAACGCCAGCGCCACGAACAGCACCGATGCGACGATGTCGCGGTAGAGCAGGCGGCGGATGGTCCTCATGCGGGACTTCTGTGCCGCCAGCGCACGACAGTGGCATGGTCGCGCCACCACAGCAGCGCCAGTGCGAGCAGGAACACGCCGCCATGCAGGCCCACCAGTGCCGCGCCCATGCTGAGGCGTTCGCTGGCCACCCACAACTGTGAGAGGTTGACGAGGTTGTAGTAAACGACGAAGGCCAGCAGCGCGAACAGCAGATTCCAGTTGCTGGCCCGGCGCGGGTTTGTGGCCGACAGGCTGATGCCCAGCAGCAGCAGGTTCGCCGCACCCAGCAGCAGGCCGAAGCGCCAGGTCAGCTCGCCCTGGTTGGGCGCTGTCGGGCGGCGCACGAGATTGACCGTGGGCAGCACTTTCGGCGGCTCTTCTTCCACACTGCGCCGGGCGTGCTCGCTGGCCAGCACGCGGTAGCTTTCAAAGCTGGAGATGGCGTGCTCGCCACGCTTTGAATCGAAATCGTTTCGTTGGCCGCGTTCAAGCACCAGGAAGCGCTTGTCGCCTTCTGCCTCAAGCCGGCCTGAGCGTGCCGAGGTGACCGATTCGCCCTGCTCCTGGCGCGCCAGGATGAAGACGTTGCGCGCGTTCACACCGTCGGTGCTTTCGCGTTCCACGAAGAACACGCGCCGGCCGTCGCTGGAGCTCTGGAAGACGCCGGGCGTGACGCGCGACAGGTCCGATCGCTGCTGGTAGCGTTCACGCAGCTCCAGGCTGCTGCGCGCGCCCCAGGGCCACACGAACAGCACCAGCAGGCCTACCACCAGCAGCACCGGCCAGCTCGTGCGCAGCACCGGCCGCACGAAGCGCGACAAGCCCACGCCGCTGGCAAACCAGATCACCATTTCGC
This sequence comes from Rubrivivax sp., assembly GCA_031403895.1. GTDB lineage: Bacteria > Pseudomonadota > Gammaproteobacteria > Burkholderiales > Burkholderiaceae_C > Rubrivivax. The sequence continues at coordinate 3,844 of JANNGN010000462.1, forward strand.
TGTCGCGGTACATGCGGCCCAGCGTGACCACGATGGCGATGAAGAGCGACAACGCCAGCATCGTCGGCAGATGCTGCAGGGCGACATAACCCAGCAGCAGCACCACATCTTGCGGCGCCACCGCACCACTGGCCGCCTGGCCCACGGTGCGGATCAGGAACATCGTCAGCACGATCGTGAGGATCACCACCAGCGTCGCGCCGAAGCCCCTCGACAGCTCTCGGCGCACAGTTGAATCGAATAACATCCACAGCTCTCTTTTGTTGGGTGGAATTATGGACTTCAAGACGCTGGCAGCCACCGCAACCGGCACTGCCGGGATCGCCGCCGACGCGCTGCTGATCGTGCTGGCAGCGGCCGAATCGGTGAGCACGCTCGACCAGCCACTGGCCGAAGAATTGCAGCGTGCCATCAAGGACGGCGACTTCGAATGCAAGGCCGGGCGCACGCTCTACGCTCACCGCGTGGCCGGTGTGAAGGCGTCCCGGGTGGCGTTTGTGCATGCCGCCGACGACAGCCCGAAGGCCTTTCGCAAGGCAGTGTCTGCGGGCCTCGCGCTGCTCAAGGGGGGCGGTGCGCGCACGCTGGCAGTGGCCACTGCGGGCTTTGGCGCGCTCGGCGCCGCGCACGGTGAGGCGCTGGTGATGGCAGGCTGCGACAGCCTGTACCTGTACCGCGAAACCAAGCCCAGCGCCCCGGCACCTTCGAAGCTGCGCGCAGTCAGCCTCGTTTGTGGCAAGGCCGATGCTGCAGCCGTGAATGCCGGCATTCAACTCGGCCTGGCACTGGCCGCAGGCAGCACGCTCGCGCGCGAATTTGCCAACCGTCCCGCCAACCACTGCACGCCCAGCGTGCTGGCGCGCGAAGCCCGCAAGCTGGCCAAGGACCATGGCCTGAAGGTGGAAGTGCTGGAGCGCAAGGATTGCGAGAAGCTCGGCATGGGTTCCTTCCTGGCAGTGGCACAGGGTTCCGACGAACCGCTGAAATTCATCGTCGCGCGCTGGCTGGGTGGCGCCAAAACCGATGCGCCGGTGGTGCTGGTGGGCAAGGGCATCACTTTCGATTCCGGCGGCATCTCCATCAAGGCCGCGGCCGAGATGGACGAGATGAAGTACGACATGGGTGGCGCGGCCAGCGTACTGGGCACGCTGCGCGCCGTGGCCGAGCTGAAGGTGAAGGTGAACCTGATCGGCATCATCCCGAGTTGCGAAAACATGCTCAGCGGGCGCTCCGTGAAGCCGGGCGATGTGGTCACGAGCATGTCCGGCCAGACTATCGAGATCCTCAACACCGACGCCGAAGGCAGGCTGATCCTGTGCGACGCGCTGACCTATGCCGAGCGTTTCAAGCCTGCCGTGGTGGTGGACATTGCGACGCTGACGGGCGCTTGCGTGGTCGCACTCGGGCACCACCGTTCGGGCCTCTTCAGCCCCGACGATGCACTGGCCGCCGAACTGCTGGCCGCCGGTGAACAAGCGCAAGACCCGGCCTGGCGCATGCCGCTGGACGAGGAATACGACGAAGCGCTGAAGACGCACTACGCTGACATGGCCAATGTGGGCGCGCGCGCCGGCGGCGCGATCACGGCGGCGATGTTCCTCAAGCGCTTCACGAGCCGCCTGCGCTGGGCGCACCTGGACATTGCAGGCACGGCCTGGAAGTCGGGCGCGGCCAAAGGAGCCACCGGGCGGCCGGTCCCCCTGCTGACGCATTTCGTGCTGTCCAGGGCGCGGTGATTGGCGCTGCGGCATTGGCGCGCTGCGTTGTTCGCGGCGCACAGCCGGGCCTGCTGCATAGCAGGCGGCCGAGCGGACCGTGACGCAGGTCGAATTCCACACCGGCGTGTCCGACCCCGTGGCCTTCGCCTGCCGCTTGTTGCGCCGGGCCGCGCGCCAGGCAGTGCGGGTGCAGGTGACGGCGCCGGCCGAACTGTTGGCGCGGCTGGACCTTGGTCTGTGGACCCACGACGAGCAGGACTTTGTGCCCCACGTCCGCATGCCTGGGGCGCCGGCAGCCGTCGCGCGGCGCACGCACGTCTGGCTGGTCGAGGCAGCCTTGCATGAAGACGCACCGCGCGTGCTCATGAACCTGGGCGCAGCCAGGCCTGCCGATGTCGCGGCCCTGGAGCGCGTGATCGAGATTGTTGGCGTCGAGCCTGACGCCGTTGCCGGCGGCCGTGAACGCTGGCGCGCCTACACCGGTTTGGGAATGAGCCCGAAGCTGATGCCTGATTCGGGCGCACCCGCCGGCGTCTCCGGTGGCTGATGCACGGGCTGCGGCCGAGGTGCGGCACGTTGCCGTGGACCGTGTGCCCACGCTCACCGAAGTGGTGGAACTGGGCGCCGACTTTATGTTGGCGGATGGGCTGGCGGGCGGGCAGCCTCTGCAGCGGCTGGCGCGGCCGGCTGCGTCAGCTGATGAACTGTCGGCCGAAGTGCTCTTCGAACTGGAACAGCGCATCAACAGCCTGTTTGAATCGCGGCTGCGTGAAGCCCTCGCGCCGGCTCTGGCACGTGCTGCCGACGGCCTGATCCGCGATGCCCGTCAAGAGCTTTCAGGTGCCCTGCGCGAGATGGTCGAAGAGGCGGTGACGCGAGCGCTGGAGCGCAGAACCCATCTCTAAGCGCTGACCTGAGCGTTGACCTGCGCGTTGACCTGCGCATCGACCCGAATGCCGACCTTGTAGTCCCCGCCGCCGTCTGGCGCGTTGTGCCGTGGCGCCCAAGCGAACACTGCCAGGCTGAGCGAAACCCCCGGTTCGGCGGGGGTGGCTTTTCGGGTATCGTCTTTCGCTTGGACTTTTTTCACACTTGTCGTTGGTCGACAAAATTCCCAACCGGAGGTTTTTGCATGCAAGTCAAGCTGAACGTGATCGTCGGTGCCGCCGCCATCCTGCTGGGTGGTCCGGCATTCGCGCAAGACATGGTCGTCAAGATCGGCCATGTGGGCCCCACCAGCGGCGCCATCGCCCACCTGGGCAAGGACAATGAAAACGGCGCCCGCATGGCGATCGAAGAACTCAACGCCAAGGGCGTGACGATCGGCGGCAAGAAGGTCAAGCTCGAACTGCTGGCTGAAGACGACGCTGGCGACCCCAAGCAGGGCACCGCTGCGGCGCAAAAGCTGGTTGACAGCAAGGTCATGGGCGTCATCGGCCACCTGAATTCAGGCACCTCCAGTCCCGCGTCCAAGATTTACAGCGACGCCGGCATTCCGCAGATCAGCCCGTCGGCCACCAACCCAAAATTCACGCGCCAAGGCTACAAGACGACCTTCCGCGTTGTCGCTGACGACGTGCATCTGGGCGGCACCCTCGGCCGCTACGCGGTCAAGGACCTGAAGGGCAAGAGCATTGCCGTCATTGACGACCGCACGGCCTACGGCCAAGGTGTGGCCGATGAATTCGAGAAGGGCGTCAAGACTGCCGGCGGCAAAACCGTGGGCCGTGAGTTCACCAGCGACAAAGCGACGGACTTCACCGCCATCCTGACCAGCCTGAAGGCCAAGAAGCCGGACATCGTCTTCTTTGGCGGCATGGACGCCGTGGCGGGCCCGATGATGCGCCAGATGAAGCAGCTCGGCATCGACGCCAAATTCATGGGCGGCGACGGCATCTGCTCGAGTGAGCTGCCCAAACTGGCCGCTGGCACCATGGCTGACGGCCAGGTTGTGTGCGCCGAAGCCGGTGGTGTCGAAGGTGCGGCCAAGAAGTCGATGGTGGACTTCAATGCAGCCTTCAAGAAGAAGTTCAACGCCGACGTTCAGGTGTACGCACCTTACGTCTATGACGCCGTCAACGTGATGGTGGCCGCCATGGTCAAGGCCGGCTCTGCCGAGCCGGCAAAGTACCTGCCAGTGCTGGCCAA
>JANNGN010000463.1:0-1707 GCA_031403895.1 Rubrivivax sp.
GCTGCAAGTTGGAGAGCCCGCTGTGGTGACGAGCGATCCATCAGTGATTGAGGCCTATTTAGGCAAAAAGTGGGTGGCCCATGCTGCGCATTAGCCAACTCAGCGTGTCGTATGGCGATATCCGGGCACTGGCAGGTGTCAGTCTTGAGGTTAAAGCGGGCGCGTTTGTAGCGATTGTGGGCGCCAATGGGGCTGGCAAATCAACTTTGTTCAAGGCCATCTCGGGGACCGTGCCCATAGGGTCCGGTCAACTGGAGTTTGACGGGCACGATCTGTGCAAAGTTGCACCGGCGCAGCGCGCCCAGTTGGGCATCGCCCATGTCCCCGAAGGGCGGCAGGTTTTTCGCAGCATGACGGTTCTCGAAAATTTGGAGATGGGTGCGCAGACGCTGCACGCGCGGCAAGCTTTCAAGGCAAGCCTGGATCAAATCTACACGCTGTTTCCACGCCTTGCCGAACGGCCCACCCAACTGGCAGGAACATTGTCGGGCGGCGAACAGCAAATGGTCGCCATTGCGCGCGGGCTGGCCTCCAAGCCAAAGCTGCTGATGCTGGATGAGCCCTCCATGGGTTTGGCACCGGCCGTTGCAGACGCCATCTTTGAGCGCATTGAGCAGGTGCACCGCGAGAACGGCATGACGGTGCTGCTGGTGGAGCAACGCGTGGCCGAAGCTTTGCATTCCTGCAGCTATGGCTACGTGCTGGAATCTGGCCGCATTGCGCTGGAAGGCACACAGGACATTCTGGTCAGCAATCCGCGCATCAAGCAGGCCTATCTTGGCATGTGAATCAGTTTTGCAATCCGGCCTGGACTGGCCACAACGTCGGCTGTGAACGCCCTTGTTCATGGTCAATTTATTTTGAACTGGAGACAACATGAAAATGCTTACCTATAGCCAACGTGCCGCTCAACCCAAAGCGCAAGGCACCGCACGGCGCCACATGGTCGCGTCCGCCATCGCCGCCCTGGCAGCTTGCGCACTGCCAGCCTCTGTCAGCTGGGCACAGACGGCTGCGAAAGAAATCAAGCTGGCCGTCATCGTGCCCCTGTCCGGCCCCTGGGCGCGCAATGGCGAGCTGCACGTCAAGGGCGCGCAAATGGCGGTGGAAGACATCAACGCTGCGGGTGGCATCAAGGCGCTGGGCGGCGCCAAGATCAAACTGGTTACTGCCGACGCGGGGGACAGCGTTGAAAAAGCCAAAAACGCGGCGCAACGCCTGTTGGCGGCCGAGCCTGACTTGACCGGGGCCAGCGGCGCCTTTGTCAGCTCATTCACGCTGGCGATTACCGAGATGACCGAGCGCGCTGAATTGCCGTTTCTCACCCTCTCGTATTCGGACCAGATCAACGAGCGTGGCTTTAAGTATGTGTTCCAGACCTCGCCCAGCGCCAATACGCAGGCGGCTGCAGCGTTACCGATTTTGGTGAAGCTGGCCACGCAGGCCAATGGCAAGCCGCCGCAGTCGGTTGGCATCGTGATGGACAACACGGCCTCACCCGTCGGCCTGACCAAGCCGCTGCGCGAGGGCGGTTTCCAGAAAAATGGCCTGAAGCTGGTGGCCGATGAGATCTACACGCCGCCGTTGTCGGATGCCACGTCGCTGGTCCAGAAGCTGCGCAATACGCGGCCCGAGTTCGCGCTGATGCTCACGACCAATACCGCGGACTCGAAGCTGCTGCTCGAAAAGATGGATGAAATGGGCCTC
>JANNGN010000464.1:0-16593 GCA_031403895.1 Rubrivivax sp.
ACGCTGTGGACTGCGCTGTGGCTGGGCCGCCGCATGGGCCTGTCGCGGGCGCAGAACGTGCTGGCCGGTGGTGCGGTGGCCATCTGCGGCGCATCGGCCGCGCTGGCCATTGCGGCGGTGCTGCCACGCCACAAGGACAGCGAGCGCTTCACGCTCGTGGTGGTGGTGACGGTGACGCTGCTGTCCACCGTGGCGATGGTGCTGTACCCGCTGCTGGTGCGCCTGCTGGGCCTGCCGCCGGCGCTGGCTGGCCTGTTCCTGGGCGGCACCATCCATGACGTGGCGCAGGTGGTGGGCGCCGGCTACACCATCAACCCGGCCACTGGCGACGCGGCCACGGTGGTCAAGCTCTTCCGCGTCACCTTGCTGACGCTGGTGGTCGCAGGGGCAGCCTGGGTCTTTCGGGCTGAGCGGGCGGCAGCGGCCTTGCCGGCCGTCAATGGCGCTGCGGCTGGCGACAAGCCGTCGCTGCTGCCCTGGTTCCTGTGGTTGTTCATCGCCATGGTGGTGTTGAACTCCGCCACGCTGCTGGCGCCAGCGCTGCAGCAAGGGCTGGGTCAGGTGTCGCGCGCCTGCCTGGTGGTGGCGATTGCTGCGCTGGGCATGAAGACCTCGTTCAAGCAGTTGGCGCGTTTGGGCTGGCAGCCGGTGAAGCTGATCGTGGCCGAGACGCTGTGGCTGGCGCTCTTTGTGCTGGCCGCTGTGGTGTGCCTGCGCTGAACGCGCCTCACGGTTGAGCCAGGAGCGTGGGCCGCAGCACGATCTTGGCCGCTGCGCTGTTGCCACGGTCCAGATCGACAAAGGCCTGCGGGCCATCCGCCAGCGACCTTTCCTCCACCCAGGCCAGACCGCCGAAGAGGCCGCGGTGCAGGGCGTCCACAGTGGCGCGCAAGTCGGCGGTGGTGTAGGTGTAGGTGCCCAGCAGCGTGATCTCGGCCAGCGTGAGCTTTCGCATGTCGATCTCGCTCGCCCAGTCCTGCAGGCCGACGTGCATGATGACGCCACCGGCTCTGATGGCACTGAAGGCCTGGGTGCGTGTGTGTTTGCTGCCCACCGCGTCCATCACATAGTCAAAGGCAGCTTCTGCCAGGGGCTGTTGGCGCGGGTCGATGGCGTTGCAGCCCACTGCCGTCTGCAGTGCTTGCCGGCGCAGTGGGTTGAGTTCCGTCACGGTCAGGTGTGGCACGCCCAGTTGTTTGAGCAGCAGTGCGGCCAGCATGCCGATGGCGCCACCACCGATGATGAGCACGCGGCATTCGTGCAGCGGCCGCAGCAGCGCCCGCATCGACAGGTTGATGGCGTGCCAGGCCGTGGCTGCGGGTTCGGTCAGTGCGGCGGCGGTGGCTGGCATGTCCTGCGGCATCGCCACCAGGCTGGTGGCCGGGATGCTCATGTACTCGGCATAGGCGCCGGGCCTCGTCATGCCGACCATCGTGCGCCTGGCGCACAGGTTGTTGCGCCCTTGCACGCAGTATTCGCAGATGCCGCAGGTGATGAGCGGGTTGCCGGTCCAGCGCGTGCCGGTGGCGAAGCCGGGCGCGGCCGACTCGGCGATGGTGCCGACGAACTCATGCCCCAGCACCAGCCCCGGCTGGCGGCGCGGGTCGTGGCCGTGCCAGGCGTGCATGTCCGAGCCGCAGATGCCCACGGCTTCGATGCGCAGCACCACTTCGCCGGCATGCAGTTCCGGCATCGGACGCTCTTGCAACTGCAGTGCGCCGGGCTGGGTGTAGACAAGGGCTCTCATGGCGTGGGTCCAGGCGGGTGTGCGGCAAGTTGGGCGGTGTCTTGGATGGCGCTGCGCAGCAGGTCCACCATGCGGTCGATGTCGCTGCGGGTGCTGATGAAGGGCGGCGCGAGCACCAGCGTGTCGCCCGGTGCGCGCGTCAGCAAGCCGCGCTCGAAAGCGGCGGCCTGGGCCGCCGCGCCACGTTGGCCTGTCGCGCTGGGCACGGCGGCCAGCTCAATGCCGGCGGCCAGGCCGATGTTGCGGATGCTGACCACGCCCGGCGCGTCGGCCAGGCTGTGAACGGCACTCTCGAAGTGCGGTGCCAGCTCGCGCACACGCTGCAACAGCGATTCTTCGTCGATCACGTCCAGCATCGCCAGCGCCGCCGCACAGGCCAGCGGGTGGCCTGAACAGGTGTAGCCGTGCATCAGCTCCGACAGATGCGCGGGGCCGTGCATCAGCGTGTCGTGGATGGCGCGGCTGACCAGCACGCCGCCCAGCGGCGCGGCGCCGTTGCTGACCGTCTTGGCGAACAGGATCATGTCCGGCACCACGCCGAAAGCCTGCGCCCCAAACATCGCGCCCAGCCGGCCGAACCCCGTGATGACCTCGTCAAAGATCAGCAGCAGGCCGTGGCGCGTGCAGATGTCGCGCAGCCGCTGCAGGTAGCCCACCGGCGGCACCAGCACGCCCGTGGAGCCCGCGAAGGGCTCGACGATGACGGCAGCGATCTGGCCTGCGTCATGCAGCGCGATGAGGCGCGTTTCCAGTTCATCAGCGCGCTCCGCGCCTGTGGTGGGCTGGCCGCGCACGAAACCTTGAGGCGTGCCGTTCCACCGCGTGTCCCAGGTGGACTGCAGATGGTCGGCACGAAGCAGCGCGTTGCCAAAGGCGCGCCGGTTGTTGAGCATGCCCCCAACCGAAATACCGCCAAAGCCCACGCCGTGAAAAGCGCGCTCGCGGCCCACGAACAGGCTGCGTTGGCCTTCACCGCGCGCGCGCCAGTAGGCGAGCGCGATCTTCATCGCGGTGTCGCAGGCTTCGCTGCCGCTGTTGACCAGGAACACGCGGTCCAGGCCCTGGGGTGCCAGGGCAGCCAGACGCTCGGCCAGTTCGAAGGCGCCCGGGTGGCCGACCTGGAAGCTCGATGCAAAGTCCAGCGTGTCGATCTGCCGCTTCATGGCTTCTGCAATCCTGCGGTGGCCATGGCCGGCGCCCACGCACCACAGGCCCGAAGTGCCGTCGAGCACGTCGCGGCCGTCTGCCGTGCGGTAGTTCAGGCCCTGGGCCGATAGCACCAGCCTGGGTGCCGCCTTGAACTGCCGGTTGGGCGTGAAGGGCATCCAGAAAGCAGCGAGCGCAGAGTCGTCCATGGGCAGCCTACTTGGCGGTGAAGCCACCATCGACCATCAGCGTCTGGCCGCTGATGTAGGCCGATGCGTCGCTGGCCAGGAACACGGCCGCGCCGTACAGGTCTTGCAGCGTGCCGTTGCGGCCGGCGCAGGTCTGCGCCGCGTGGCGGGCGGCGAGTTCGGGGTTGCTGAAGACAGCGGCCGTCAAGGGCGTGGGAAAAAAGCCGGGGCCGATGGCGTTGCAGGTCACGCCTTTGGCCGACCACTCCTGGGCGATGGCCCGCGTCAGCTGCACCACGCCGCCCTTGCCGGCGCCGTAGGGCGCGCTGTTGGGGAAGGCGCGGTAACTCTGCAGCGAGGCAATGTTGAGGATGCGGCCCCAGCCGCGCGCCGCCATGCCCGGCGCCAGGGCCTGCGCCAGAAAGAAGGGGGCACCCAGGTGCAATGCGATCTGTGTCTGCCAGGCTTCGGGCGTGACCTCTGCGAAGGGCTGGCGCAGGTTGACGCCGGCGGCGTTGACGAGAATGTCAACGCCGCCAAGCCGCGCCTCGGCGTCCTGCGCGGTGCGGCGCAGCGCGTGCAAGTCGCACAAGTCTGCCGTTAGGGTCTGGACACCGATGCCATCCGCCGCCAGGCGCCCGGCTGCAGCGCTCAGCTCGGTGCTGCGCCGCGCCACCAACATCAGCTGGGCGCCGGCCAGGCCCAGCGCGCGCGCCATCGCTTCACCGATGCCGGAGTTGCCCCCGGTCACCAGTGCGCGGCGGCCCTGCAGCTTGAAGAGGTCGGCGATGTTCATCGAGGCGATTTCACACCGTCACCGGGTCACCCAGCTCGAAAACCTGGCCTGGGTAGTACTTGGCCAGCCGGTCGTCCGCAGTGCGGGCGTGCGCTTCCATGCCTTCGAGCCTGGAGATGCGTGCCGTGACCTCGCCGATGTCGCGCGCCGCTTCGCGTGTCATGCGCTGCCACGTCAACGTCTTCATGAACTTATGCACCGACAAGCCGCCTGAATAGCGTGCCGCGCCTTTGGTGGGCAGCACGTGGTTGGGGCCGCTGGCCTTGTCGCCATAGGCCACGGTGGTTTCTTCACCGATGAAGAGCGAGCCGTAGCACGTCAGGTTCGCCAGCCACCAGTCGAGGTCGCGCGTGTGCACCTCCAGGTGTTCGCTGGCGTAGCGGTCGGACAGCGCGGCCATCTCTTCGCGCGTGTCGCACAGCATCACTTCGCCATAGTCGCGCCAGGCGCAGGCGGCGGCGTCGCGCGCGGTGGGCGGCAACTGCGCGATCAGGTCCGGCACACGCTGCATCACCGCGTCGGCCAGTGGCCTGCACGTGGTGAAGAGCCAGGCCGGCGATTCGTGGCCATGTTCGGCCTGGCCCACCAGGTCGCTGGCGACTATCTGCGCGTCCGCACTGTCGTCGGCAATCACCGCCACCTCAGACGGGCCGGCGAAGACATCGATGCCGACTTTGCCGAACAGCGCCCGCTTGGCCTCGGCCACGAACTTGTTGCCCGGGCCCACGATCACGTCGGCCGGCTTGCCGGTGAACAGGCCTTCGGCCATGGTGGCGATGGCCTGCACGCCGCCCAGCGTCATGATCACGTCGGCCCCGGCGCGGTTGAAGGCATACAGCAAGCACGGGTGCATCGGCCCGCTGCGGAACGGGCCCGAGCACGCGATGATGGTCTTCACCCCCGCCGCCTTGGCGGTGGCCACGCCCATGTAGGCCGAAGCGATGTGCGCGTAGCGGCCCGCCGGTGCATAGCAGCCCGCCACGTTGACCGGCAGCACACGCTGGCCGGCGGTGACGCCGGCGTGCAGGCCCACCGAAAACTCACGCAGCGATTCGCGCTGCGCATGGGCGAACGCGCTGACCTGCGCAATCGCGAAGTCGATGTCGCGCCGCACGGCGGCCGGCACTTCGGCGGCGCGGGTGTCGATTTCGCTGCGGCTGAGCACGATGTCGCCGTCCCACTGGTCCAGCCTCTTGGCGTAGGCGCGCACGGCGTCTTCACCGCGCGCGCCAATCTCGGCCAGCATGTCCTTCACCACCGCCTGGGCCGTGGCGGTTTCGGTCTCGGGCGTCTTGCTCGCTTTCTTGAGGTAGGTGATGGCCATCTCGGGTCCTTTGGCTCATTGGCGGTTTACTTGCTGTTGTTGGCGAAGTCGCGCAACTTGGCGTCGGCCTGCACGCGCTTCATGAAGGCATCGGTCACGTAGTCGCCAGCGGCGGGCACGCTCTGGATGGCGCCAGTGCCGCGCATGAAGGCGGCGATCTGGTCGAACCAGCCGTCCATTTCAGACGCACCCTTGGCGCGGTCCATCACCGCGAGTTGGCGCGCCAGCACAAAGGTGGGTCGGCTGTCGAATTCCTTGTTCATCGACGCGTCGCTGATGCTCACGCCGCCCTGGGCGTAGAACCTCTTCATCATCTCGACTGCGGCGGGCTTGTTGGCGTTCATCCAGCTCCAGGCGCGCAGATAGACGGCCAGGAACTTGGCCACGTTCTGTGGGTTCTGTTCTGCGTATTCGCCGCGCGCGATCAGCGCGCCCGGCACCATGGCGCCGCCTTCCTTGCCCGAGCACAGCACCTTGGCACCGGCCTTTTCTTCCAGCGTGTAGATGTTGGGTGCCCACAAGCCCGCCAGGTCGGCGTTGTTGGACGACACCGCAGAGATGATCTCGGCCTGGCCCATGTTCTTGATCACCACGTCGCTCTTGGCAATGCCCCATTTCTTCAGGCATGACTGCACCGCGTAGTCGCCCGTGCTGTTGGCCGTGAGCAGGATGGTCTGGCCCTTGATGCTGGCGGGGTCCTTGGCGAATTTGTCGGCCACTTCCTTGCGCACCAGCAGTGCATTGCCGGCCGATTCGTCATTCGTCAGGCCGATGGTCTTGATGCCGAAGCGCACATGCCCCAGCACGGCCGGCACCGAACCCGTGCCGCCCACGTCCCAGCTCTTGCTGGCCACGGCCGCGATCTGCGGCACACCCGCAGGGAAGGTGCTGAACACCGGCTTGAGGCCGACTTCGGCCCACCAGTTTTTCTCGGTTGCGACAAAGAAGGGCAGGGCCCAGTACAGCGCCGGCTGGTAGCTGACCTTGATCTCTTCCAGCGCGGGCTGGGCCTGGGTGGCTTGGGCTGCCAGCAACGAGGTGGCAAGGGCGGCCAGGGTGAATTTGAGTTTCATCGTGTTGTCTCCAGTGGGTTCTTGGGGTCGGTCAGGGAAGGGGTGGGCGGGGTGCTCAGTGCACTTGCGCGCTGCCGTTCGGGCTGCGCAGCAGCTTCCACACGTGCGAGCGCAGATGCACGAAGCTGGGTTGGTCCATCACGTCTTCGATGCGCGCGTGCTGGTCCCAGTTCTCGGCGCTGCGGATGCTCTTGACGTCGATGATTTCGCGGATCGTGCCGGGCCGCCCGGTCATGACCACGATGCGGTCGGCCAGGTACACCGCCTCTTCCACCGCGTGCGTGATGAACAGCACCGTGCGCGGGTGCCGGCGCGCCAGGCGCACCAGCTCTTCCTGCATCACGACGCGGGTTTGTGCGTCCAGCGCGCCAAAGGGTTCGTCCATCAGCAGCACTTTCGGGTCCAGCACGTAGGCGCGTGCAATCGCCACGCGCTGCTGCATGCCGCCAGAGAGCTGGTGCGGGTAGGCCTGCTCATACCCCGCCAGTCCCATCAGGCCGATGTAGTGCTCGATGCGGCGCTTGCGCTCAGTCGCAGCCACACCCAGCGAGATGAGGCCGAATTCGACGTTGTCCCACACCGTCTTCCAGGGGAAGAGTGCGAAGGCCTGGAACACCACCGCGCGGTCGGGGCCGGGCGCGGTGACGACTTCACGGTCGACGCTGACGCTGCCGCCGCTGGGGTGTTCCAAACCTGCGGCCATGCGCATGCAGGTGGTCTTGCCGCAGCCGGATGGGCCGACGATGGCGACAAATTCCTGGTCCTGCACTTCCAGGTTCAAGTCCTTCAGCGCGACAAAGGCCTTGCCGTTCTGGTGGAACACGCGTTCCACGTTTTTGAAGGTGATGCTGGCCAAGTGGCGCCTCCTTGTTCTTCTTGCTGCGGGCTTCAGCTACAGGCCGCGATGGGTTTCTATCGATTGCTGCAGGCGCCGCAGCGCGATGTCGATCAGCACGCCCACCACGCCGATGGCAACCATGCCACTCATCACCGTGGCCGTGGACACCGAGGCCTGGCCCTTGACCATCAAGTACCCCACGCCGCTGGATGCAACGATCAGCTCCGCCCCCACCAGTGACTGCCAACCCAGCCCTGCAGAAATGCGCAACCCCGCCACGATGGACGGCACCGACGCCGGCAGCAGCACCTGCGTCATGGCGCGCAAGTGGCTGGCGCCCAGCATCTGCGCCGCTTCGATGTACTTGCGCTCGACATTCTTGGCACCGCGGTAGGTGTTGATCAGCACGGGCGGGAAAGCGCCCATGAAGATGATGAGCACCGGCCCGCCGATGCCGGTGCCGAACCACAGCGCCGCAAAGGGCACCCAGGCGATCGGCGCCACGAAGCGCACGGCGTCGAAGGCCGGCGAGACGATGCGGTCCACCCACACGAACCACGCCATCAACAGGCCCAGCGGAATGCCGACCAGCACAGCGAGCGCAAAGCCGCTGGCAAAGCGCTGCAAGCTCGAGAGCAAATGCTGCAGCAGCGTGAAGCCGGCAAAGGGCTCTACCACCAGTTGCGCGAACCGGATCACCACGTCCCAGGGCGTGGGCAGGAAGTTGCGTGAGGTCAGGCCCGACAAGGCCGCCACCGACCACAGCAGCAGAAACGCCGCCGTGCCCCCCGCCGTGAGCCAGGCCGCGCGTGCGGCGGGCAGGGGCGGCGCCAGCATCAGTGCGACTTCCAGGGCATGACGCGGCTTTCAAGCCACGCCAGGGCGAGTGTCATGCCCCAGCCGCACAGCGCCACGCTGATCATGCCGACCAGGATCATGGCCGGGTAGATGTCTTGCGCGGCCTGGTTCAGGATCTGCCCCAGGCCCACCACGGCGCCCACCAGTTCGGCCGCCACCAGCGTCGTCCAGGAAGCTTGCAGCGACAACCGCAGGCCCGTGAAGATGCTGGGCAGTGCGCCGGGGACCAGCACCTCGCGCCAGTAACGCCAGCCCTTCACGCCCAGCATGGCGGCGGCTTCGAACACTGGCCTGTCGATCTGGCGCACCCCGGCGTAGCTGTTGATGACCGAGGGCACGAAGGCGGCAAAGAAGATCACCATCATCTTGGCGCTGTTGCCCAGGCCCAGCCAGACGATGGCCAGCGGGATCCAGGCCAGCGGCGGTATCGGCCGCAGCAGCAGGAAGACGGGGTTGACCAGGGCTTCCACCGTGCGGCTGGCGCCCATGGCCAGGCCCAGAGCGACACCGATGGTGGACGCCACGGCAAAGCCCATCGTCACCAGCAGCACGCTCGTCAGCACGTGCTGGTGCAGGCGGCCGTTGCTGTAGCCCTCGGTGCTGATCTGTTGCAGCGCGGCGCCCACTTCCTGCGGGTTCGGGAAACGCGTCGGCGAAATCACACCCCAGGCGGCGGTGAGCAGGTGCCAGAGCAGCAGCACGACCAGCAACGCGGCCACCACGGTGGCTGCGGCAGTGGCCATCCCCGAAGCACTTCTGGCGGTTGTAATCGATTTCAGCACCGGGCGATGATCGAATGCAGATTCGCTGGCGTCAAGCCAAGATCGCTGCGGATTCGCTGGGGATTTCCCTGCTGTGGATCGGAATCTGTCGCGACGCCTTGCGGCCGTGCAGTCAGAAAACGCTTACATTGACCGCATGCTGGCCAAAGACATTGCGCTGCCCAATATCGAAGATGTCGCGCGCGCCGCCGCAGTCTCCACGGCCACCGTGTCGCGCGTGCTGAACAAGCCCGCGTCGGTGCGTGAACCCTTGCGTTCACGCGTGCTGAAGGTCGTCGGGCAGCTGGGTTATGTGCCGCATGCCGGTGCCAGGTCGCTCAAGCTGCAGCGCAGCGGCACCGTGGGCGCGGTGTTCCCGACCATCGACAACGCCATCTTTGCCAAGGCCATCGACGCGCTGCAGCAGCGGCTGGCCGACGCCGGGCTGCAACTGCTGATTGCCACCAGCGGCTACGACCTGGACACCGAGGCCCGCCAGGCCATGAACCTGGTGACGCGCGGCGCCGATGCGCTGGTGCTGTGCGGCATGGGCCAGACCCCCGAACTGCTGCAGGTGCTGCGCCAGCGTGAACTGCCCACCGTGCATGCGATGTCGTGGCCGCCGCCGCCTGCGGTCCCTGGGCAGGCGGTGCAAGTGTGCGTGGGCTTCGACAACGCCCGCGCCATCGGCCAGGCGGTGCGCTACCTGCTGGACCTGGGCCACCGCCGCGTGGCCATGCTGGCCGGCATTGCGCGCCACAACGACCGTGCCGCAGCGCGCATCAGCGGCGTGCGGCTGGCCTTGAAAAAAGGCGGGCTGGCGCTGGCGCCGCAGCACCTGGTGGAGCGGCCCTACAACCTGGCCGAAGCGCGTGAGGGCTTCAGGCTGCTGATGGCCGCCAAACCCACGCCGACAGCCATCGTCTGCGGCAACGATGTGTTGGCCTTTGGCGCCTTGCTGGAAGCGCAGAAGATGGGCATCGCGGTGCCGCAGGCGTTGTCGATCATCGGCTTCGACGACCTTGAGATGGCGCGCCACATCCAGCCCGCACTGACCACGCTGCACGTGCCCACGCAGCAGCTCTGGCACACGGTGGCAGACCGCATCATCGCGGCGCTGGAGCAGCAGCCCGTGCAGGCCGCCACCGAGGTGGAGGTGGAGTTGGTGGTGCGGGAGTCCAGCGGCGCGGCGCCAAAGGCGCGCCGCTCGGCCCGGGCTTGAAACTGCGGTCGAAACCGCAGCTCAAACCGCAGCTGAAACCATGCTTCACGCCGCCGCTGAGCTGCTTCCCCGCACCACCAAAGTCCACGGCAGCGCCACCGGCACGGCGGCCTTGCCATGGCGCAGCGCGTCCAGCAGCGACTTTGCGGTCTCGCTGCCGATGGCGTGACGCGGCAGCTGCACGCTGGACAGCGCCGGGCTCAGCTGGCGCGCGATCGCGAAGTCACCAAAGCCCAGCAGCGCCATGCGGTCCGGCACCTTGACCTTGCGGCGCGTTGCTTCAAGCAGTGCGCCGCAGGCCAGGTGGTCGTTGGCGAAGGCGGCTGCGGTGACCGTGGGCGCGCCCGGCCGCACCAGTTCACCCAGCACCTGGCGGCCGGCGTCGAAAGCGTCGCCGCCTGGGGCCACCCGCACCGTCACCTGCGCGCCGGCAGCGCGCACGGCGGTGGCGAAGGCCAGGCCGCGTTCGTGGGCGCGGTAGTCCTCGGCCACGCCGCTATCGACATAAGCCAGGCAGCGGTGGCCAGCGCGCAGCAGGTGCTCGGCCATCGCGTTGCCCACGTCGTCGTGGTTGAAGCCGATCTGCGTGAAGCTGGTGCGGCGCGCGCCGCGTTCGGGTGGGTGGTGGTCCCAGATCTCGATCACGGGCGTGCCCGCAGCCTTGGCGTTAGCCAGCATCCTCAAGGCGCCCGGTGCATGGCGTCGGCCCGTCACCACCACCGCCGCCGGGTGCCAGCCCAACAGCGCGCGCAGCTGGTGTTCTTCACGCTCCAGCGAATAGCCGGTGCTCGCGATCAGCAGCTCAAAGCCTGCGGCCTGCAAGCCGTCACTGAGGCCCTGCGCGGTTTCTGCAAAGATGGAATTCGCCAGGTTCGGCAGCAGCGCCGCCACGATGTTGCCTGCGCCGCTGGCCAGCAGGCCGGCCTGTTTGTTGGGCACATAACCGGTCTGCGTGAGTGCGGCCTGGATGCGTTGTGCGGTGTCGCGCGCCACCACCGCCGGTTCGCGCAGGAAGCGCGACACGGTGATGGACGTGACGCCAGCGGCAGCGGCCACGTCTTGCAGCGTCACGCGGCCGTGGCCGCGCCGGGCATGTCGGGCCGTGGCCGGGGGAAGCGACGAAGATGCAGTCAAGCGTGGCACCGGGTTAGTCAGAATGGACGCTCAGGACGGGACTGCTAATGTTAGCGGTAACAGAGCGATTGAGAATCGCTCGACTGTGGTCCCCAAACGCATGATCCCAGCTTCATGACAACCCCCGCATGAGCCGCGCTCCCTCTGACCTTCGCAGCCGACGCTGGTTTGCCGCCAACGACATGCGCGGCTTTGCGCACCGCCAGCGCATGCAGCAGATGGGGTTGCGACGCGAAGACGTGGTGGGGCGGCCCATCGTCGCCATTGTCAACACCTGGTCCGACCTCTCGCCCTGCCACGCCCACTTGCGTGAACGCGCCGACGCCGTCAAGCGCGGCGTGCTGCTGGCCGGCGGCATGCCTTTCGAGTTGCCTGCGATGAGCCTGGGCGAAGTGATGGTCAAGCCCACCACCATGCTCTACCGCAACTTCCTGGCCATGGAAGTGGAAGAGTTGCTGCGCAGCCTGCCCATCGACGGCGCGGTGCTGCTGGGCGGCTGCGACAAGACCACGCCCGGGCTCGTGATGGGCGCCATCAGCATGGGCATCCCGGCGCTGTTCTGTGCGGCGGGGCCGATGCTGAACGACAGGCACCAGGGCAAGACCGTGGGCGCCGGCACGCACACGCGGCTGTTCTGGGACGACTACCAGGCCGGCAAGATCGAAGACGCCGAGTGGGTGAAGCTTGAAGCGCGCATGACGCGCAGCCCCGGCACCTGCAACACCATGGGCACTGCCAGCACGATGACCGCAATCGTCGAAGCGCTGGGCCTGGCGCTGCCGGGCAGCACCAGCATCCCGGCCATGGACGCGGCGCACCCGCGCATGGCGGCCGACTGTGGTGAACGCATCGTGGCCATGATCGCGGAAGACTTGACACCCGCGCGCATCCTCACGCGCGGCTCGTTTCTGAACGCAGCGGTGGTGCAGATGGCGCTGGGCGGCAGCACCAACGCCGCTGTCCACATCATCGCGATGGCGCGGCGTGCCGGCGTGGCGCTGACGCTGGCCGACCTGGACACGGTGGCGCGGCGCGTGCCGGTGATCGCCAATCTGTTTCCGAGTGGCGACAGGCTGATGGAAGACTTCTACTACGCGGGTGGATTGCCGGCTTTGATGAACCGGCTGCGCGACGAGTTGTCGCTGGGCGAGATGACGGTCACCGGCCGCACCATCGGCGCACAGATCGAAGGCCACGAAGTCATTGACGACGAGGTCATCCGTCCGCTCACGCAGCCTGTTAGCACCAGCGCGCTGGCGGTGCTGAGCGGCAATCTCGCCCCCATGGGCGCCGTCATCAAGCCCAGCGCCGCCACGCCGCGCCTGCTGAAGCACCGCGGCCATGCACTGGTGTTCGACAGCCAGCCGCAAATGCTGGCGGCGATGGCCGACGTGGATTTGGACGTGGACGAAAACACCGTGCTCGTGCTGCGCAACGCCGGCCCGGTGGGCGCGCCGGGCATGCCGGAATGGGGCGGCCTGCCGATCCCGAAGAAGCTGCTGAAGCGGGGGGTGCGCGACATGCTGCGCATCAGCGACGCGCGCATGAGCGGCACCCACTACGGCAGCTGCATCCTGCACGTCAGCCCCGAGAGTGCGGTGGGCGGCCCGCTGGCGCTGGTGCAGACCGGGGACATGATCGAACTGGATGTCGACGCGCGCCTGATCCGCATGGACGTGAGCGACGAAGAATTGGCGCGCCGCCGCGCTGCCTGGACGCCGCCCGTGCCAGCCTTCGGCCGCGGCTGGACGCAGCTGTACCAGCAGCACGTGACGCAGGCGCACGAAGGCTGCGACCTCGACTTCCTGCAAAGCGGCCCGGCCACGCCCGAGCCGGTCATCTACTGAAGGCCGTGCGATGAACCCTTTCCAACAGCTGCTGGCCGCACGCGCCGTGAAGGTGCCCATCGGCACCTGGATCATGTCCGCCAGCCCGCTCGTCGCAGAAGCCATCGGCCACGCCGGCTTCGACTGGGCGGTGCTGGACATGGAGCACACGCCGCTGGACTTGATGGACCTGGTGCACCTGCTCCAGGCAGTGGGCAACACACCTCTGGTGCCGCTGGTGCGCGTGCCGTGGAACGACACCGTGAACGTCAAGCGCGTGCTCGACGCGGGGGCGCATTCGCTGCTGTTCCCCTTCATCCAGAACGCCGACGAGGCGCACAAGGCGGTGGCCGCCACGCGCTACCCGCCAGAAGGCGTGCGCGGCATGGCGGGCATGAGCCGCGCGTCGCGCTTTGGCACCGTGCCCGACTTCTTCAGACAAGCCAACGCCAAGGTGTGCGCGGTGCTGCAACTCGAAACACCGGAGTCGATCGCCCGGCTTGAAGAGATCGCGGCCGTGCCCGGTGTGGGTGGGCTGTTCGTCGGGCCCGGTGACTTGTCCGGTGCGATGGGCCACGTCGGCAACCTCACGCATCCCGCGGTGATGGCGTTGATGGCAAACGCGGCCCAGCGCGCGCATCAAATCGGCATGCCAATCGGCACCGTGGGTGGCACGCCCGAGGTGGTGGCGCAGTACCGCGCCATCGGCTACGACTTCGTCGCCGTGGCCTCGGATCTGGGCCTGCTGATGCGCGCGGCGCAGGCGGCCGCGCAAGCCTTGCGCGCCATCGACGGTGCCGCACCGGCCGCCTCAGCCGCACCGGCCAAGCCGCAAGGCGGCTACTGAAAATCGCGCACCATGGCCGCTGTCGATCTGCAAGGGGTGAGCAAGAGCTACGACGGCAAGGCCAACGTCATCCACGGCATCGATCTGCAAATTCGCCACGGTGAATTCGTCGTCTTCGTGGGGCCGAGTGGTTGCGGCAAGAGCACGCTGCTGCGCATGATCGCGGGGCTGGAGCCGATCAGCGGCGGCCAGGTGCGCATCGACGGCCAGGTGGTGAACGACCTGCCGCCGCGCAGCCGCGACATCGCGATGGTGTTCCAGGACTACGCGCTGTACCCGCACAAGACCTTGTTCGAGAACATGGCCTTCGGGCTGCGGTTGCGCAAGACGCCGGAAGCCGACATCCAACGCCGCGTGATGGACGCCGCCCGGCTGCTGCGCATTGACCACATGCTGGACCGCCGGCCCGCTGCGCTCAGCGGCGGGCAACGCCAGCGTGTGGCCATTGGCCGCGCCATCGTGCGCGAGCCCAAGGTCTTTCTCTTCGACGAGCCGCTGTCCAACCTTGACGCACAGCTGCGCAACGAGATGCGCAGCGAAATCAAGCGCCTGCACCAGCGCCTGGGTGCGACCATCATCTACGTCACCCACGACCAGACCGAAGCGATGACGCTGGCCGACCGCATCGCCGTGCTCTCAGGCGGCCACACGATGCAGTACGACACGCCGGAAGCCATCTACAACCGCCCGGCCGCGCTGTTTGTCGCCGGCTTTACGGGCGCGCCACCGATGAACCTGGCCGACTGCACCCTGCTGGGCGACCACGCTGATCTGGGTGGCGCACAGATCGTCGTGCCCCCCGCATTGGCGCAACGCGCGGCGCGCGCACAGTCGCTGAAGTTCGGCGTTAGACCCGAGAACATCGGGCTCGGCGCCAGCAGCGCCGATGCGCAACGTGTGCCCGCGCAGGTGTCGCTGCTGGAACCGCTGGGCGCAGAGACCCTGGTGACGCTGCGCATCGGCCGCGCCGAGATGGTGGCGCGCGCGCCAGCGTCGTTCAAAGACAAACCAGGCACGCCGATCGACGTTTACCTGAGCCCGCAACATCTGCACCTGTTCGACGCCGGCAGCGGCGCCGCACTTTGAGGAGACCGCCATGAGCCGTCGTTTCACGCTGGTTGTCGCCCTGGCTGCGGCCACTTTGCTTGTCGCGCCTTTGCAGGCACTGGCGCAGACCAAGCTGCGCGTGTTCTCCGGCGGCCAGAACCAGCGCCCGGATCTGATGCGGAAACTTTTTGACCAGTACCAGAAAGCCAATCCCGGCGTCAGCATCGACATTGAAACCGGCGGCGCCACGAGTGAGCTGCAGCGCCAATATCTGAGCACCGTGCTCAACGCCAAAGACGCCTCGATCGACATCTACCTGATCGACATCGTCAACCCCGCCCAGTATTACGGCGCCGGCTGGCTGGAGCCGCTCAACGCCTACGTTGGCGACCCCGCCACGGCCTTGAAGGGCTATCTGCCGGTCTATGCCACCTCAAACGTGGTGGATGGCAAGGTGGCGGCGATGCCGGCTTTTGCCGACGCGATGTTCATGTACTACCGCAAGGACCTGCTGGCCAAACACGGCGTCGCAGAGCCGAAGACGTGGGACGAACTCACCGCAGCCGCCAAGAAGGTCCAGCTGGCCGAAGGCAACCCTAACCTTCAGGGTCTGAGCATCCAGGGCGCGCCCATCGAAGGCGCGGTGTGCACCTTCCTGCTGCCCTACTGGAGCCAGGGCAGGGAGCTGCAAGATGCCAGCGGCAAACTCACGCTGGACCGCCCGGCTGCTGCCAAGGGTCTGCAGCAATGGCTCAGCATGGTGGACAGCGGCGTCATCAAGAAAAACGTGGCCGAAGTGAAGACGCCCGATACGGTGAATGAATTCAAGGCCGCTCAGGTGGTGTTTGCCATCAACTGGAGCTGGGCCTGGGATCGCTTCAATGACGATGCCGATTCGCAGGTCAAGGGCAAAGTCGGCGTGATGCCGCTGCCGGCGGTGGCCGGCGGCAAGAGCGCCACCTGCATTGGCGGCTGGCAGTGGGCGGTCAGCGCTTTCAGCAAGCACAAGGCCGGTGCGGCGAAGCTCGTGCGTTTCATGAGCGCGGCACCCGCCAGCAAATTCCTGGCCGCAGAAGGCTCCCTGCTGCCGACCACCTTGGCGGTCTACACCGATGCTGACGTGCTCAAAGCTGTGCCTTGGTTCAAGGACGCTGCGGCCGTGGTGGTGGCCGGCCGCAGCCGCCCGCTCAGCCGCGACTACGGCCAGGTGAGCGACGTCATCCGCACCACCACGAGCGCGGTGCTGGCGCGCACCAAGACCCCGGAAGAAGGCGTGGCCGAGATCGGTTCGCGCCTGGCGCGCGTGATGCGGTAGCGCCACCGTGACGCAGCCTGGCATGCTGGATCGCCTGCTTGAGCGCTGGCGCGACCCGAGCGAAAAGACGCTCGGCGTGCTGCTGCTGGCGCCGGCCTTTTTGCTGCTGGCGCTGATCGTCGTCTATCCGATCGGCAAGCTCATCGTCAACAGCTTCTTCGACCTGCGCCTGTCGGGCGGCGGCGGCGCCAAGTTTGTTGGGCTGGAGAACTACGCGCTGGTGCTGTCTGACGTGGACTTCTGGAACGCGACGAAGAACACTGTGCTCATCACGCTCATCACCGTGCCCGGCGCGCTGGTGGTGGGCCTCGGCTTGGCGATGCTGGCCAACCTGCCTTTCAAACGGCAGTGGCCCGTGCGGCTGGCGCTGCTGCTGCCATGGGCGCTGCCGCTGTCTTTTGCGGGCCTCATCTTCGCGTGGTTCTTCCACACCGAATACGGCGTCGTGAATGACGTGTTGCGGCGCCTGGG
>JANNGN010000465.1:0-1532 GCA_031403895.1 Rubrivivax sp.
GCCAAGGAACTGGCGCTGACCGGGCGCTTCCTGAACGCCGACGAGGCGCTCGCCTGGGGCTTCGTGAACCGCGTCGTGCCGCCCGAGCAACTGCGGCCCGAAGCCGAGGCCATGGCGCGCCAGATGCTGGCCGGTGTGCCCGAAGCGTTGGTGGCCTACAAACAATTGCTCGACGCCGAGGCCGGCACCACGCTGGCCGAGGCCCTGCGCATCGAGCGCGCGGCCTCACTCGCCAACAACCTGCCAGTGAGCCGCGCCGAGATCGATGCCCGCCTCGCGAAGCTGCGAAGGGGCGGCCGATGATCGCGGTGGACGTGCCGGCCTGGGGTGGTGAAGACCTGGTCGAGCTGCTGACACTGAAAGCACTGTCGCCGATGCAGTTCCGCAACCGCTGCGGCGACCGAAACGTGCACGATCGCACGTATGGCGGCCAAGTTCTCGCGCAGGCGCTGATGGCGGCAGCACACACCGCGCCCGCCGGCCGCGCGCCCACGGCGATGCAGTTCCTGTTCCTGCAAGGTGCTCTGCACCGCGAGGCGATCGGGTTCGACGTGACGGCGCTGCAGGACGGCAAGCGTTTCACCTCGCGTCACGTGCGCGGTGCGCAGTCCGGCGGACGTTTGATCTTCGATGCGCAGGTCAGCTTCGCCGTGCCGCTGCCGGCGCCTGGGCACGCCGCGCCGGTCCAGCCGCTGGCTCTGCAGGAAATACCGGAAGATTTGCCGCGGCTGAGCGACCTGCCTGCAGCATGGGGCGCCGAGATCACGCGCGCGCTGGGTTATGGCCTGGTTGACAAGCCCGCAGTCGACTTCCGTCTGCCTTCGGCACCCACGGGCCTGCGGCTGAGCCTGCCCGAACCGCGCCTGCGTTTCTGGCTGAAGACGAGCCGGAAATTGCCCGACGATCCGATGCTGCATGCGGGGGCCTTCGCCTACCTGTCGGACTGGTGGTTGAACTTCGCCAGCCTGGGCGGCCACCTGCCAGCGCTGGGCCCAGACCAGGGCCTGTACGTGGCCAGCTTGAACCATGCGATCTGGTGGCACCGCCCGTTTCGTTCCGACGAGTGGCTGCACTTCGATTGCGTCAGCCCCGCCGCCGGCGACGGCCGCGGCTTGACCGTGGCGCGGGTGCACAACCGGCACGGCCAACTGGTGGCCAGCGCCACGCAGGAATGCCTGATGGCCCCGCGCGGCGCAGGCTGAGCGCTCAGATCTTTCTGGCCAAGCCGGCCCAGTACGGGTCTCGCAGCACGTTCTTGCGCACCTTGCCCACCGGTGTGACCGGCAGCGCCTCGGCGCGGAACCCGATGCTGCGCGGGCACTTATAGCCACCGATGTGGTTGCGGCAGAAGGTGATGAGCTCGTCGGCCGTCGCCTGGGCGCCGTCTCTCAGCACCACCACGGCATGCACCGCCTCGCCCCACTGCGCGCTGGGGATGCCGATCACCGCGGCCTCGCGCACGGCGGGGTGCATGAACAGCACGCGCTCGACCTCGATCGAGTAGACGTTCTCGCCGCCGGTGACGATCATGT
>JANNGN010000466.1:0-5772 GCA_031403895.1 Rubrivivax sp.
GCCTGAATCCGCGCCTCAGGCCGCGCCCGCCCGCCGCCGCTTCACGGCCGCCGCCAGCCCTTGCAGCAGCACCACCGAATCGTCCCAGCCGATGCAGGCATCGGTGATACTTTTGCCATATTCGAGCTTCGCCGGGTCGTCTTTGCCGGGGCTGAATTTCTGCGCACCGTCGCTCAGGTGGCTCTCGACCATGACGCCGAAGATGCAGCGGCTGCCGGCCGCCACCTGCTCACCGACATCGCGCATGACCTCGATCTGGCGCTGGTGCTGTTTGCTGCTGTTGGCATGGCTGGCGTCGATCATCAGCTTGCAGTCCAGCCTGGCGGCTTCGATCTCCTTGCACGCCGCAGCCACGCTGGCCGCGTCGTAATTCGGCGCCCTGCCGCCACGCAGGATGACGTGGCAGTCCTTGTTGCCCTTGGTCTGCACGATGGCGACCTGGCCGTTCTTGTGTACCGACAAGAAGTGGTGCGGCCGCGCGGCGGCCTGGATGGCGTCGGTGGCGATGCGGATGTTGCCGTCGGTGCCGTTCTTGAAGCCCACTGGCGCGCTCAAGCCGCTGGCCAGTTCGCGGTGCACTTGCGATTCGGTGGTGCGCGCGCCGATCGCGCCCCAGGCGATCAGGTCGCCGATGTACTGCGGGCTGATCACGTCGAGGAATTCGCTGCCCGCCGGCATGCCCAGCCGGTTGATGTCCACCAGCAGCTGGCGCGCGATGCGCAGGCCTTCGTGGATGCGGTAGCTCTCGTCGAGGTAGGGGTCGTTGATGAGGCCCTTCCAGCCGACGGTGGTGCGCGGCTTCTCGAAGTACACGCGCATCACCACTTCCAGTTCGCCGCTGAGCTTGTCGCGCAGCGGCTTCAACTTGCGCGCGTATTCCAGCGCCGCCGCCGGGTCGTGGATGGAGCACGGGCCGATGATCACCAGCAGCCGGTCATCGTCACCGGCCATGATGTTGCGGATGGCGCCACGCGTGTTCTTGATCAGCGTCTCCACCGGCGTGCCGGCAATCGGAAAGAAGCGGATCAGGTGCTCGGGCGGCGGCAGCGGCGTCACGTCCTTGATGCGCTGGTCGTCGGTCTGGCTCGTCTTTTCGGACAGTGCCAGGCGTTCGTCGGTGGGGTTCGCGGACTTGGGGCTCATGGGATTCATCCTTCACAGGCAACAAAAAACCGCCGGGGCTGCCGGCGGTTGTCTGGGGTGCGGTGCGTGTGTCTGACCTACGCGTTTGCCTCTCCAGCCGCCAAGCGGTGCGAGAACCAAAAATACGCAAAGTAAGACGCTGCAGAACGCATGGCCGCGAATGTATCAGAAGCTGTAGCCCAGCCCCAGGCTGAGTTGTGGCACCGCGCGCACCTTGGCCATGCCGCTGCGCAGCTCGGCCAGTTCGGCGTCGATGTCGGCCTGCGACACGCGCTGCGCCCAGGGCCCGCTGACGGTGGCATTCACCGTCGGGCGGCCGAACATGGCGCCAACGTCCATCGAAAAGCGCAGGCCCGTGCTGGCCTGGTGGCCCCAGCCGAAGCCGAGGTACGGCGTGCTTGACGGATAGCGCCCGCGCACCAGCAGTTGGTCGGCCGAGGTGGTGGTGTAGCTCGTGTTGCCCACCCGGATGGTGCCGCCCGCACCGGTGGCCAGCAGGTCAAGTTTGTACTCGTTGGCGGTGACGCCAGCGGTGAAGCGGAAGCTGCCGGAGAAGGGAAACCAGTCGGCCAGCAGCGCCGTGCGGTTGAGCTTGAGCTTGCCCTCGTAGCTGATGCCTTCTTCGATGCGGCGGTCGCTGCGCTCACCGATGGTGGCCACGTCCACACGCAAGCCGAACTGGCTGTTCAGCGGCTGCGCCCAGCCGACCATCAGGCCCGGCAAGCCGACCTGGGTGTAGAGCTCACCAGCGTGCGCAGGGCCGGCGATCAGGCACAAGGTGATGACCAGCGTGGTGGCTGGCGAGATGGCCGGAGAAATGAAGGATGTGAATGGCATGGCGGCGGTTTCAGCAACTGCGGAACCCGATTCTTGCCAGCCGGGCGCAGCACCACGCCCTGAACAGCGCCGAAGAAGCAGCGCTGTTCGCCGCCGTCACGCAGCCCAGGAAGCTGGCTGCGTGCAGCGGCCGTGGGGCTACGACTTGTCGGTGCTGGGCGTCGTGATCACTTGCCCGTTCTTCACCGGCAGCGTTGCACCAGGTTTGAACGACGTCCGCACCACGCCTTCCTTGCCATCAAGACGGTAGGTGACGTTGTAGCCGACGAGCTTTTGCGACTTTTCGCTCACCGTCCTGCAACGTTGCTCGGTCGTCGTGGTGACGTCCTTCTCTTGCAGGTTCTTCTGCACGCGGTTGCCGGCATAGCCCCCGGCGGCAGCGCCCGCGACCGTCGCCAGCTTCTTGCCATCGCCACCCCCGATGGTGCTGCCGAGCAGGCCGCCGGCAATGGCGCCCACCACGCTGCCGGCGACGCGTTTTTCGTCCTTCACCGGCGCCTGATGCTGCACCTGGACGTTTTCGCATTTCTCACGCGGGGTGACCACGGTTTCAAAGACTTCTTTCGCCGCGACGACCTCGGCAAACTGCGGCTTCGTCATCGTCTTGTAGCCCGTCACGGCGCCAGCGCCCAGCACCACCATGGCGACGCCACCCACTGCCAAACCCTTCATCATTGACTTGTCCATGCGCTTGCCTCTGTTTTGATTGACCAAGTTTCATTGGCGAGCTTGCCGTGTGTCGGCGCTATGCCTCTGCCAAGAGAAGTAACTTCAGCCAGATTGAACACGCGCCAGGCGCCGGGCGGTAGCAGACGTGTCCTACACGACGACCGCTTATAGCCCGGCATCAACCGCTCGTCGCCTCGAAACCTGCGGCCACCAGCCGCGCCACCACGTCTTGCACGTGCGCGCGGTTGCGCGTCTGCAGCACCAGTTCAACCTCCACGCTCTGCACCGACAACGTCGAGAAGGCGCGTTGGTGATGCACCTCGTCGATGTTGGCGCCGGCCTCGGCCACGACGGCCGTGATGCGCGCCAGCACCCCCGGCGTGTCGCGTGCGGCCACGCGGATGCGTGCCAGGCGGCCGGCGCGCACCATGCCGCGTTCGAGTATCGCGGCCAGCAGCAGCGGGTCGATGTTGCCGCCGCACAGCACGAGGCCGATCTTCTTGCCGGCAAATCGTGCCGGGTCTTTCAACAGCGCGGCCAGGCCCGCAGCGCCAGCGCCTTCAACGAGCGTCTTTTCGATTTCGAGCAGCATCACGATGGCCTGCTCGATGTCGCCTTCATCCACCAGCACCAGGTCGTCCACCAGATCACGCACGATCTTGCGCGTGATCTGCCCGGGCTGGCCGACCGCAATGCCTTCGGCGATGGTGCTCGCACCTTGAGGATGCGCCGTGCCCTTGATGGCGTTGACCATGGCCGGGAAGCGCGTGGTCTGCACGCCGATGATCTGCATGCCAGGTTTCAGGTGCCGCACGGCAGTGGCAATGCCGCTGATGAGGCCGCCACCACCGACTGCGATCACGAGCGTGTCCAGGTCGGGCTGGGCCTTCAGCATTTCGATGCCGATCGTGCCCTGGCCGGCGATGACGGCAACGTCGTCGAAGGGATGCACGAAAGTCAGGCCCTGCTCGGCCGCCATCGCCAGCGCCTTGTCGTGCGCCTGCTCGAAGCTCTCGCCGTGCAGCACCACCTCGGCGCCAAAGCCGCGCGTGCGTTCGACCTTCACGGTGGGCGTGTGCTGCGGCATCACGATCACGGCGCGCAGGCCCAGGCGCTGTGCGTGGTGCGCCACACCTTGTGCGTGGTTGCCGGCTGAGGCCGCGATCACACCCTGGATCGGCACGCCCGATTCGATCAGCGTCGCCAGCTTGTTCAGCGCACCGCGCTCCTTGAACGACGCCGTGAACTGCAGGTTCTCGAATTTCAGGAACACCTGCGCGCCGACGATCTGGCCGAGTGTCTTGCTCTCCACGCACGGCGTGTCCAACACCTGGCCGGCCAGGCGCAGGGCGGCCGCTTCGATGTCTTCAAATCGGACGAGTTCTGTCATTGCGCGCCTGACCTCAACCGCTAGGCGGCGATGCCCACAATGACCAGGGGCACGCTGGGCACCCCACGTCCATTGCGGATGACGTTGTAAAGCTCACCCTCGTAATAGCCAGGGCCGGAGGACATCCGTGCCTGCATGGATTTCATCGGCAGGATTTCAATGCCGACATCGATTTCGTCGCGCACATAGAACGCCAAATGCTTCACGAACAGGTCGTAAGCTACAAACGCGTACTTGCCGAATTGCACTTCGAGGGCCACACGCTCCTTAACGAAGTCCGTCTGGTTGTAACTCATGATCGGCACTTGGCCCGAGGCCGTGATAACGGCTTTTTGCTCGTCTGCCTCCATCTGCAGTGTTTGGCGAATCAACCGCTCTTCGCCAGTCACCCAATAGGTGACGCGCCTCTCGAGCCAGGATAACTTTCCAAGTCGCCTGTCAAATTCTTGGTTCAGATCTTTCGGGCTGTATTTCACTTGTCCTTGCATGCGTGCTTCCCGACTGATCTTGGTCAGGCACTTCGCTGCATCAATTTCTTCAATGACCCTTTGCACTTCATCCCAAAGCGCTTTCCTGTGAACCAGCAGGTACTCCAAACCATTGAGGTGGGAGTATGTCTTGACGATCTTCACTCCGCAGCCTGCACTTCCTCTACCAAGCTGGATTGGCGCCAGGGTGCTGGCATTGAAGGCAAACCCCAAGCTGCGGCCGTCAGCGATTTTCCGGCCATTGCGGCGTCGTAAATTGGCGTATTCATGGGGCGAACCGGCAGCAGCCCTTGCATGGCTTGGAGGGCCCGCTGCCTGGCGACCTGCGCGTATTCAGCCATTTTCTCGGAGCCGCAGCCCTTGCGGCCACGCATCACCGCTGATGCCACAGTCGTCCCTGCACCCAGAAATGGATCGAAGACCCAATCGCCCGGCCGCGTCAGCGACAACACCAACCGGTCCACCAATTCCACCGGGAATTGACAGGGGTGCGAAGTTTTCTCGACGTGGTTATTTTTCACGTTGGGAAACACCCAGACATCGCCTGGATTCTTTCCTAAAGGGTTGCCCGAGAGCTGCCCTGTTTTTGGGCCCTTGAAGTGTCGTTTGCCCGGGTACTTTTGCGGCACACGCACGGGGTCCAGATCGAAGTGGTAATCGTCGGACTTGGTAAACCAGAGAATGGTTTCGTGGCGGCCTGACAGTCGCTTTGAGCAATGAAGTCCATGCTCGAAATGCCACACGATACGGTTACGCAGCTTCAGCCCATGCTTTATGAAGAACGGGTACAAAACAATGTCCAGCGGCACAACCTCGCCGTGAGCGACGAAATTGCCGACCTGCCAACACATGCTGCCGCCGTCAGCCAGTACGCGCACGCAATCGGCAATGATCTGTTCTTGCCACTCCAGGTAGCGGCTCAGATGCACCCGCTTTTCGTAAGATTTCCCCAGGTTGTATGGGGGCGATGTGACGATCAGCTGGATCGCCTTGTCTGGAATTTCACGCATGAAATCCGCACAGTCGCCCTCAAAGACGACGGCGCGCTGGTCGGCCTGAAAGCTCGATGCCACATGAGCGGCTGGCCCCAAGTCAGTTGGCCGCATAAAACCCCTTCGTTGCCAGTCAGGCCGTCCCGCCTACGGTCAAACGGTCGATGCGCAGCGTCGGCTGCCCCACGCCCACCGGAACGCTCTGGCCTTCCTTGCCGCAGACGCCGACGCCGCTGTCGAGTTGCAAGTCATT
>JANNGN010000467.1:0-6307 GCA_031403895.1 Rubrivivax sp.
ATCAGCGATGTGTATGCCATGGGCGGCAAGCCGATCATGGCGCTGGCGCTGGTGGGCATGCCGATCAACGTGCTATCGACGCAGACCATCGGGCGCGTACTCGAAGGCGGCGCCGCGATGTGCAAACTGGCCGGCATCCCGATTGCGGGCGGCCACACCATCGACTCGGTCGAAGCCATCTACGGCCTGGTGGTGATGGGCCTGATCCACCCCAAGCGCGTGAAGCGCAACGCCGACGCCCGCGCCGGCGACGTGCTGGTGCTGGGCAAGCCACTGGGCGTGGGCGTGATGAGTGCGGCGCTGAAGAAGGAAAAGCTGGGCGACGCCGGCTACGCGCAGATGATCGCCAACACCACCAAGCTCAACACCCCGGGCCCCGAACTGGCCGAATTGGCCGGCGTACACGCGCTCACCGACGTCACCGGTTTCGGCCTGGCGGGCCACGGCCTGGAACTGGCGAAAGGCGCCGGTCTGCAGGCGCGCATCGACTGGGCCAGCGTGCCGCTGCTCGCTGGCGTGCGCGGGCTGGCCGGCCAGGGCTTCGTGACTGGCGCGTCCGGCCGCAACTGGGACGGCTATGGCGCCGACATCGTGCTGCCGGCCGCGTTTGCCGCCGAAGACAAGGCGCTGCTGACCGACCCGCAGACCAGCGGCGGCCTGCTGGTGTCGTGCGCACCGCAGGCCGTGGGCGAGGTGCTGGCGGTGTTCCGCCGCCACGGCTTCGAGGCCGCTGCCGTCATCGGCGACGTGGCCGCTGCGGTGCCGGGGGGCGCGCGGTTGGTGGTGCGCTGACGGGCAGCGTGCTGAACGACGCTGCGCTGATGCGGCAGTGATGGGCGCACCCTTCAAGTCGGTGATTGCGCTGCCGATAGCGATGAAGTCACTATCCACCGACGCGTCAATGCAGCGCTGCGGCTTGCCGCGAAACCCTGCATGCCGCCACGATCTGCCGACATGCCACCAACAGCCCACCCTGAGAACGATTGCCCGCGCTGCGGTGGCGGGGTCAGGCGCGTACACCGCCGCACGCACGAAGCACAAACCCTGTCGGGCAGCGGCCTGCGCCGCTACCGCTGCGAAGTTGAAGGCTGTGGCTGGCAGGGCTTGCTGGTCAGGTCGAGCCCGCGGCTGGCGGGCCGCGCATCGCAGACCCCCCTGAGCGGGCGCTGGCGCCTGTGGGCGGTGGCGGTGGTGGTGCTGGTGCTGCTGGGCCTGCTGTCGGCCGGCCTGGCGCTGATGGCACTGCAGCCGGACGGTCGGACGCCGGACGGGGGCCAGCCGGTCAAGAGTCTGTAGCGGGTTCGGGGGTTCGGGCCTGCGGTGCAGGCGCCGGGTTCAGCTCTATTCAGTAGCTGAAAGTGGCAGCTGCGGCCAGCGTCACTTCAAGCCCAGAAAGAGCTTCACCGCCTGCACGGTTCGGACCGGGTCCTCTTCCTGGGGCACATGGCCGAGCTCGTCAAACATCACGAGCTGGCTGCCCGCGATCTGCTGCTTGAACTGCTGGCCCGTGGCGGGTGGGATCAAGCGGTCGCGCCCGCCCCACAGGATCAGCGTCGGCAGTTTCAGCGTTGCGATGCGTTCTGCATCCTGACCCGCCACCATCTGCTGCAGGCGCTGCGCCAGCGCGCGCCGGTTGCCTTCGCGCAGCGTGAGCTCGAAGTAGCGGTCCACCAGCGCCGGGCTGACCTTGGAAGGGTCGCCATAGACGCTGGCCACGCTGTCGTGTACCAGGCTGCGCGGCAGCACCCATTCGCTGATGCGGTTGAGCACCGGTGTGCGCGCCACCTGAAAGCCGAGCGGCACCGACAGCGGTGTGAACGGTGGCCCCGACGCGTCCACCAGCACCAGTGCG
Source organism: Rubrivivax sp. (assembly GCA_031403895.1). GTDB lineage: Bacteria > Pseudomonadota > Gammaproteobacteria > Burkholderiales > Burkholderiaceae_C > Rubrivivax. Next base: position 1,853 of record JANNGN010000467.1, read on the forward strand.
GCCACCCGTTGCGGTGCCAGGAAAGCGGTGCGCCAGGCGACTTCGCCGCCGAGCGAATTGCCGCCCAGCACCACGCGATCGAGCTGCAACGCGTCGAGCAGGTCGAGCAGGAAGCGGGCGTAGGTGTCGCCCTGGTAGTTGTCGCGCTCGTACTGCCCCGCAAACGGCCCCGTCAGGCCGAACCCCGGGAGGTCGAAGCTGATGACGCGGCGCTGGCCCTTGAGCGCGCGCACCCAGCCTTCCCAGGTGTGCAGGCTGGCCGAGGTGCCATGCACCAGCACGATGGGCAGCGCGTCGTCACGCGGCCCTTCGTCGCGCAAGTGCACGAGCTGGCCCTTGACTTCGATGAAGTCCGACGGTGGCGGCGCCCAGCGCGCCACCAGTGTCTGCACCGGCCGGTCGGGTGCGCGCGACAGCGTCATCACCAGCGCCGTCAGGATCAGCAGCACACCAACCAGCCGCACCACCAGGCCCATCAAGCGGCCTGGCTTTCTGCGGCGGGTTCGATCTCGGGATCGGCTGCGGTACCGAGCGCGGTGTCCAGCGCCACCCGCCCGTCGAATACAAAACAGGCCCCGCGCCAGTGCGGTGCCCCTGGCGCTACCTCGAAGTAGCGCAGGATACCGCCGTCCAGCTGCAGTGCATGCGGCACGCCGGCTTGCTGCATCCACAGCGCCGCCTTTTCACAGCGGATGCCGCCGGTGCAGTAGCTCACCACCGTCTTGCCGACCAGTTCACGGCGGTGCGCCTGCAGCGCGGCGGGAAAGTCGCTGAACTTCGTCAGCCGCCAGTCGAGTGCGCCGTCGAATGCACCGGCGTCGGCCTCGAAGCCGTTGCGCGTGTCCAGCAGCACGACGGGCCGGCCTGCGTCGCAGCGGCCCGCCGCCAGCCAGCGCGCCAGCGTGCGGCCGTCCACCGCCGGCGCGCGGCCGGTCTGGGGGCTGATGCCGTGTTCGTTCATGCGGATGATCTCCGGCTTGACCTTCACGCGCAGGCGCTTGAAGGGCGCCACGGCGGCGCTGTGCTGCTTGAGTTCCAGACCCTGGAAGCGCGGGTCTGCGGTCAGTCTGTCGAGCCAGCGCTGCAACGCTGCGGGCGCGCCGGCAAGGTTGAAGTTGATGCCTTCGGGCGCCAGCAGCACTGTGCCCTTCAGGCCGGCGCGCGCAGCGCTGTCGAAGAGCCGCCCGCGCAAGGCCGCGCAGTCATCCAGTTCGACGAACCGGTATCCGGCAACGACAGCAACAACGGTTGAACCAGCATCCACACGCTGGATTCTAGGCAGGCGCTCGAAACACGCCGTCAGCCACTGCAAAGGCGGGACGAGGCTCGACACACGGAAGCAACGGGCCGAATTGCACGGCGAAGTGCCCCCCAGCCAAAGCCTGGTGTCGGGCGCCTTGGCGCTGATTGCAACGGCGCTGCCGCTGCGCGGGCACCCGGTTTTTTCAGTTCACGCGCCTGAAGCATCGCGCAACGCCTTCGCCTGTGTTTTTGCGCGGTCGAAATCGGCGCGGCGGCGGCTGATATCTGCCGCGCTCAGGCCTTCGATGTTGCTGTAGTCGAGCTTCCAGGCTGCGCTGTCGCCCCAGCGCAGTGGCGATTGCACGGTGGTGCGCGGGCCGGGGGCTGACTCCAGCAGCCGCAGCGCCAACGCCAGCGTGAAGGCTTGCGACGCCGCGTCGTGTGGCTTGCCCGCCGCGTTGCCGAGCGGGAAGTCCGAGAACAACAGCCGCGGCGCGCCGACGTGTTCAACGATGTCCCTGGCGCAGCCCATCACCACGGTGGCGATGCCTTGTTGTTCCAGCAGCCGCGCCAGCAGGCTTGCGGTCTGGTGGCAGACGGGGCAGTTGGGTACGAGGATCGCCGCATCGACTGCATCGGCCAGGCAGCGCGCCACGATCTCGGGGCCGTCAACGTGCAGCGTGGCGCGATGGCTGCGGTTGGTGGGTGCGCCGTGAAAGCGCGGCGCGATTGAAGCGATGCGGCCTGCCGACGCCAGCCGGCGCAGGGCCGGCAACGGGAAGTAGCTGCCAGGGTCATCGCCCCGCGAGTGGTCGCGGTCGATCGCCAGGTGCGCGATGCGCAAGTCGTGCTCCAGCGCCGTGTCGCCCGAGTACACCTCGTAGAACTTGGCCTTGGCGTTGTAGGGTGCGCCGGGGCCCTGATCGCCGGCAGCCGGGTTGAAGGGCGCGGCCGTGGTGATGAGCGCCACGCGGCAGGCGGACAGCGGCTTGGCCAGCGGTGTGAAAGGCACATCGGCAAAGTGCGCCCATTCGTAAGGCGCGCCGTAGCCCAGGGCCAGGTAGTAGCTGCGGATGCGGCTCAGGTACGGAATCGGCACATCGTGGCCGGCGGCAAAGCCGAAGTCCACTGCTGCGTTTTTCGGGTCGGGTTCCATCCAGCACGATGCTACGCCGCAGCCTCTCTCATGCACCGTTGGCCCCGGCTCCTAGAATGCCCGCATGCCCTTCATCCACCTGCGCACCCACACCGAATACTCCGTCGTTGACGGCATGCTGCGCATCGATGCGCTGGCTGCCGCAGCCCGTGCCGATGGCCAGGGCGCGCTGGCCATTTCAGATCTCAACAACCTCTTCGGCGCCGTCAAGTTCTACAGCGCCTGCCGCAAGAAGGGAATCAAACCGATCATCGGTGCCGACGTGCTGATGGAACCCAACGGCGGCGCACCGGGCGGCGACCGCCAGGCCAGCCGGCTCTTGCTGTTGGTGCACAACCACAAGGGCTACCTGAACCTGTGCACGATGCTGGCGCGCGGCTGGGTCAGCAACGCACAGCGCGCGCAGGCCTGGATGAAGTGGGAATGGCTGGCTGAGCTGGGCAGCGGCCTGATCGCGCTGTCGGGCGGCGACCTGGGCGCTGTCGGGCTGGCACTGCTGTCGGGCGAGGCCGATCGCGCACAAGCCCTGGCGCAGCGACTGTCGGACCTGTTCCCCGGCCGCTTCTACATCGAACTGCAGCGTGCCGGCCTGCCCGCGCATGAACCCCATCTGCGCGCGGCCGTGGCGCTGGCGGCGCGGCTGCAGTTGCCGGTGGTCGCCACCCACCCGGTGCAGTTCCTGGCGCCGGATGACTTTGACGCCCACGAAGCGCGCGTCTGCATCGCCGAAGGCGAAACACTGGCCAACCCGCGGCGGATCAAGCGCTTCTCGCCCGATCAGCACTTCAAGACCCAGGCGCAAATGGAAGCACTGTTTGCCGACCTGCCGTCTGCACTGTTGAATTCAGTGGAGATCGCGCGCCGCTGCAACCTGGCGCTGGTGCTGGGCCAGCCCCAGTTGCCGGACTTTCCGACGCCGCTGCTGCCGGGTGCTCATGACGGCCAGCGCATGCCCATCGAGGCCTACTTCCGGCAGGCCTCGTTCGACGGCCTGGAGCGCCGCCTGGCCGCGCTGTACCCCGACCCGACGCGGCGCGACACCGAGCGCGCCCGCTACGCCGACCGGCTGGAATTCGAGCTGAACGTCATCATCAAGATGGGCTTCCCGGGATACTTCCTGATCGTCTCGGACTTCATCGTCTGGGCCAAGAACAACGGCTGCCCGGTGGGGCCGGGGCGGGGTTCGGGGGCGGGCTCACTCGTGGCCTACGCGCTCTTCATCACCGACCTCGACCCGCTGCTCTACAACCTGCTGTTCGAACGCTTCCTGAACCCCGAACGCAAGTCGATGCCCGACTTCGACATCGACTTCTGCCAGGGCAACCGCGACCGCGTCATCGACTACGTCAAAAACAAATACGGCCGCGACGCGGTGAGCCAGATCGCCACCTTCGGCACCATGGCCAGCAAGGCTGCGCTGCGCGACGTGGGGCGTGTGCTGGGCATGGGCTACGGCCATGTGGACAGCGTCGCCAAGCTGGTGCCGGGCCTGCCGGGCAAGACCTACACGCTGGCCCCGGTGCCCGCAGAACCCGACCCCGGCGTGATCTACGTGCGCCAGGAAGTGCCCGAGCTGGCGCAGCGCGAAAAGGCCGAAGAAGAAGTGGCTGAACTGCTGGCCCTGGCGACGCGGGTTGAAGGGCTTGTGCGCAACATCGGCATGCATGCCGGCGGGGTGCTGATTGCGCCGGGCAAGATCACCGATTTTTGTCCCCTCTACCAGCAACCCGGCAGCGACAGCGCGGTGAGCCAGTTCGACAAGGACGACGTCGAGGCCATCGGCCTCGTCAAGTTCGACTTCCTGGGCCTGGCGACGCTGACGATCCTGGAGCTGGCCAAGGACACCATCCGCGCGCGGCGCCCGGGCCGGGCCGACTTTGCGTATGAGAACCTGCCGCTGAACGATGGCAAGGTCTATCGCCTGTTCACCGACGGCCTGACCGAAGCCGTGTTCCAGTTTGAAAGCCGCGGCATGCAGGGCATGCTGCGCGAAGCCAAGCCGGGGCGCATCGAAGACCTTTTTGCGCTGAACGCGATGTTCCGCCCGGGGCCGATGG
>JANNGN010000468.1:0-6804 GCA_031403895.1 Rubrivivax sp.
CCAGTTCGCACCGCGCCTGTACACGATGAAGATCAACCCGGAAAAAATCCGCGACATCATCGGCAAGGGCGGCGCCACCATCCGCGCGCTGACCGAAGAAACCGGCTGCACGATCGACATCGGCGAAGACGGCACGATCACCATCGCCAGCACCGACGCCGACAAGGCCGAGTTCGCCAAGAAGCGCATCGCCGAGATCACGGCCGAGGCCGAAATCGGCAAGGTCTATGAAGGCGCAGTCACGAAGATTCTCGACTTCGGTGCGCTCATCAACATCCTGCCCGGCAAGGACGGCCTGCTGCACATCAGCCAGATCGCACACCAGCGCGTGGAGCGGGTTGAAGACTTCCTGAAGGAAGGCCAGGTCGTGAAGGTCAAGGTGCTGGAGACGGACGAAAAGGGCCGCATCAAGCTCAGCATGAAGGCGCTGCTGGAACGGCCCGAAGGCATGGCGGAAGAGCGTTACGAGCCGCGTGGTGACCGCAACGACCGCCCGCCGCGCCGTGACCGCGACGACCGCCCGCGCCGCGAGCGCAGCGACCGTGACGACCGCCCGCGCCGTGATGCCGCACCCGCTGAAGGCGGCGGTGATGCCCACACAGCAGCACCCACAGCAGCACCCACAGAAGCGCACGCGCCGGCTCCCGAGGCTCCAAAGCCTGCCGAGTGAGCAGCATGACCAGCGGCACGATGAGGGCCATCGAAATCACCGCCCCAGGCGGGCCCGAGGTGTTGCAAGCCTGCGAGCGGCCCACACCCGAACCGCGCGCGGGTGAACTGCTGATCGCGGTGCAGGCCAGCGGCGTGAACCGGCCCGATGTGCTGCAACGCAAGGGCCTGTACCCGATGCCGCCCGGCGTGTCGGACCTGCCGGGCCTGGAGATCGCAGGTACCGTGGCTGGCGGCTCGGCCGAAGACCTGGCCGCTGCCGGTCTGCAGATCGGCGACGCCGTCTGCGCGCTGGTTGCCGGTGGTGGTTACGCCGAATTTTGCGTGGCACCCGTGGGCCAGTGCCTGCCCGTGCCGAAGGGCCTGAACATGGTCGAAGCAGCGAGCCTGCCCGAGACCTTCTTCACCGTCTGGCAGAACGTGTTTGTCATCGCGGGCCTGAAGGCCGGCGAGACGCTGCTGGTGCAGGGTGGCTCCAGCGGCATCGGCGTGACGGCGATCCAGTTGGCCAAAGCAATGGGTGCGCAAGTCATCGTGACGGCGGGCAGCGACGAGAAGTGCGCCGCCTGCGTGGCCATCGGTTCCGACCACGCCATCAATTACCGCACGCAGGACTTTGTGGCCGAGGTCAAGCGCCTGACGGGTGGCTGCGGTGCCAACGTGGTGCTGGACATGGTGGCCGGCGACTACGTCGGACGCGAAATCGAATGTCTGGCCGACGACGGGCGGCTGGCGATCATCGCCACGCAGGGCGGCAACAAGAGCCAGATCGACGCCGGCCTGGTGCTGCGCAAGCGGCTCAGCATCACGGGCTCCACACTGCGGCCGCGCAGCGTGACGTACAAGACCGCACTCGCACAGGACCTGCGCGCGCACGCCTGGCCGCTGATCGAAGCGGGCAAGGTCAAACCCGTCATCCACCAGGTCTTCCCGGCTGCGAAAGCGGCGGATGCGCATGCGCTGATGGAGTCCAGCACGCATGTGGGCAAGATCGTGCTTAGCTGGATTTGAGGAGCAATCAATGACCGCGACGCGACGCAAACTGGTGGTGGGCAACTGGAAGATGCACGGCAGCCGCGCGGCCAATGCCGAGTTGCTGGCTGCGCTGCTGGCGGCCCGGCCCTTCGGCCTGGATGTGGCGGTGTGCGCGCCTTTTGTCTTCCTGAGCGAAGTGGCGGCCACGCTGGCCGGCAGCGACCTGCGTTGGGGCGCGCAGGACGTGTCCGCGCACGAACAAGGCGCCTACACCGGCGAGGTGTCGGCGGCGATGCTGAACGAACTGGGCTGCCGCTACACCCTCGTCGGCCATTCAGAACGCCGCGGCGGCCACGCCGAAAGCGACCTGCTGGTGGCGCAGAAGGCGCAAGCCGCGCTGGCCCGTGGCGTAACGCCCATCGTGTGTGTGGGCGAAACGCTGCTGGAACGCGAGGCCGGCCAGACCGACACGGTCGTCAAGCGCCAACTCTCCGCCGTCATCCACCAGCTAACGCACTGCGCGGCCGAGATGGTGGTGGCCTACGAACCCGTGTGGGCCATCGGCACCGGGCGCACCGCCTCGCCCGAGCAGGCGCAAGCCGTGCATGCCGTGCTGCGTGCGCAGTTGCAGGCTGCCACCGGCCATGGCCAGAGCATGAAGATCCTGTACGGCGGCAGCGTCAAGCCTGACAACGCGGCCACGCTGTTTGCACAGCCCGACATCGACGGCGGACTGATCGGCGGCGCTGCCTTGAAGGCGGCCGATTTCATCGCCATCTGCCGCGCTTCGTCCTGACTCAACAACCTGTTCCCCGGAGTTCCAACCATCATGCAAATCTGGATGACCCTGATCCTGGCCGTGCAGCTGCTCTCAGCGCTGACGATGATCGGCCTGGTGCTGATCCAGCACGGCAAGGGTGCCGACATGGGCGCATCGTTCGGCAGCGGTGCCTCGGGCAGCCTGTTCGGTGCCACCGGCAGCGCCAACTTTCTGTCGCGGTCAACGGCAGCGTGTGCCACGCTGTTCTTCGTCTGCACCTTGACGTTGACGTACCTTGGCAGCAGTGGCAACACGGCGCGCGCCAACACCGGTGGCAGCGTCCTCGACAGCGCTGCGCCGGCTGCCAGTGCGGCGCCCACCACAGGTGTGATTCCATCGGCTGCGCCGACGGCTTCGTCGGCAGCGACAGCGGGTGTTCCCGCACCCGCCGCCACACCCGCCACCGCCCCCATCACAACACCCACCACCACACCCGTTCCGGCACCCGCAGCAGCGGCCTCAAGGTAGCCTGCCGCAGGGGGGAACCCTTTGTTTTCGGGATAGAATTCTTAGCTGTCTGGGGGCCAAGAAAACCTCAAGCCAACCAGACATTGCGGAATGAATAAGTATCCGTGCCGACGTGGTGAAATTGGTAGACACGCTATCTTGAGGGGGTAGTGGCGAAAGCTGTGCGAGTTCGAGTCTCGCCGTCGGCACCAAGGTCGTTTGACAAGCCCACTTGCCAGTGGGCGTGCCCCTTGCAAGCGCCGCGTTCACTGCGGGTCGTTTGACGGGTTCGCAGGGACCAGCCAGAACCGAAGCAACGACTACAACACGATGGACCTGCAACCGTACCTGCCCGTGATCCTGTTCATCCTGGTGGGTGTGGGCGTCGGTGTCGCGCCGCAGATCCTCGGTTTCATCTTCGGCCCCAACCGGCCGGACGTGGCCAAGAACAGCCCCTACGAATGCGGCTTCGAGGCCTTCGAAGACGCACGCATGAAGTTCGACGTGCGCTACTACCTCGTGGCCATCCTCTTCATCCTGTTCGACCTCGAAATAGCCTTCCTGTTTCCATGGGCCGTGGCGCTGCGCGAGATCGGACCGACGGGCTTTTGGGCGATGATGATCTTCCTCACCATCCTGGTGGTCGGGTTCATCTACGAATGGAAAAAGGGTGCGCTGGATTGGGAATGAAAAATACCCATCCGGGCGAACAGGAGTGACAGCGCATGGGCATTGAAGGCGTCCTCAAGGAAGGCTTCGTCACGACGAAGATCGACACGCTCATCAACTGGTCCAAGACCGGTTCGCTGTGGCCCATGACCTTTGGCCTGGCGTGTTGTGCGGTGGAAATGATGCACGCGGGTGCGGCGCGCTACGACATCGACCGCTTCGGCATGCTCTTCCGCCCCAGCCCGCGGCAGAGCGACCTGATGATCGTGGCCGGCACGCTGTGCAACAAGATGGCGCCTGCCTTGCGCAAGGTCTATGACCAGATGGCCGAGCCGCGCTGGGTGCTGAGCATGGGCTCGTGCGCCAACGGCGGTGGTTACTACCACTACAGCTATTCGGTGGTGCGCGGCTGTGACCGCATCGTGCCGGTGGACGTGTACGTGCCGGGCTGCCCGCCCACGGCCGAAGCGTTGCTGTACGGCATCCTGCAACTGCAGGCCAAGATTCGGCGTGAAAACACGATTGCACGCTGAAAGCCGGAACCGATGACCCAGAAGCTCGACACGCTGCAAGCCGCACTCAAGGCCGTGCTGGGCGACGCCATCCAGTCCTTCAAGCGCGAGCGCGGCGAGATCACGATCACCGTGCTGGCCGAGCGCTATCTGGCGGTTGCCACTCAACTGCGCGACGACGCGTCGCTGCGTTTTGAGCAGCTCATTGACCTGTGCGGCGTGGACTACTCCGACTACAAGAACGAGCCGCAGGAAGGCCTGCGCTACTGTGTGGTGACGCATCTGCTGTCCATCAGCCACAACTGGCGCGTGCGGCTTAAAGTGTTTGCGGCGGACGACAGCTTCCCGCAGGTCGATTCGGTCAACGGCATCTGGGCCGCAGCCAATTGGTTTGAACGCGAAGCCTTCGACCTCTACGGCATCATCTTCGAAGGTCACTCCGACCTGCGCCGCATCCTCACCGACTACGGTTTCATCGGCCACCCGATGCGCAAGGACTTCCCCGTCACCGGCCACGTCGAGATGCGCTACGACCCCGAGAAGAAGCGCGTCATCTACCAGCCCGTGACGATCGAACCGCGCGAAGTCGTGCCGCGCGTCGTGCGAGAAGACAACTACGGCGGCCTGCACTGATATGGCTGAGATCAAGAACTACACGCTGAACTTCGGTCCGCAGCACCCGGCAGCGCACGGCGTGCTGCGCCTGGTGCTTGAGCTTGACGGCGAAGTCATCCAGCGCGCCGACCCGCACATCGGCCTCTTGCACCGTGCCACCGAAAAGCTGGCCGAGAGCAAGACCTACATCCAGAACCTGCCCTACATGGACCGGCTGGATTACGTGTCGATGATGGCCAACGAACACGCCTACTGCCTGGCCATCGAGAAGTTGCTGGGCGTGGACGTGCCTGAGCGCGCGCAATACATCCGCGTCATGTTCTCCGAGTTGACGCGGCTGCTGAACCACCTGCTCTGGCTGGGCGCGCACGGCATCGACTGCGGTGCGATGAACATCCTCATCTACTGCTTCCGTGAACGCGAAGACATCTTCGACATGTACGAAGCGGTGTCGGGCGCCCGCATGCACGCGGCTTACTTCAGGCCGGGTGGCGTTTATCGCGACCTGCCGGACAGCATGCCGCAGTACCGCGTCAGCCGCATCAAGAACGAGAAGGCCATCAAGGCGCTGAATGAAAACCGGCAGGGCTCACTGCTCGACTTCATCGACGACTTCTGCGCGCGCTTCCCGGCCAATGTCGATGACTACGAAACGCTGCTCACCGACAACCGCATCTGGAAGCAGCGCACCGTGGGCATTGGCGTCGTCACGCCCGAACGCGCGCTGAACCTGGGCTTCACCGGCCCCATGTTGCGCGGCAGCGGCATCGCCTGGGACTTGCGCAAGAAGCAGCCCTACGACGTGTATGAGCACATGGACTTCGACGTGCCGGTGGGTGTGAATGGCGACACGTATGACCGTTATCTCGTCCGCATTGAAGAAATGCGCCAGAGCAACCGCATCGTGCAGCAGTGTTCGGCCTGGCTGCGTGCCAACCCGGGCCCGGTCATCACGGCCAACCACAAGGTGGCGCCGCCTTCACGCGTGGACATGAAGTCCAACATGGATGAGTTGATCCACCACTTCAAGCTCTTCACCGAAGGCATGCACGTGCCCGAAGGCGAGGCCTACGCGGCGGTGGAGCACCCGAAGGGCGAGTTCGGCATTTACCTCGTCAGCGACGGCGCGAACAAGCCTTACCGCCTGAAGATCCGCCCGCCTGGCTTTTCGCACCTGGCGGCGCTGGACGAGATGGCGCGTGGCCACATGATTGCGGATGCGGTGGCCATCATCGGCACGATGGACATCGTGTTTGGCGAGATTGATCGATGAGTTTTTCCGCAAACACCCTGGAACGCTTCGCGCGCGAAGTGGCCAAGTACCCGAGCAGCGGCAAGGCATCGGCCGTGATGGCCTGCCTGGCCATCGTGCAGCACGAGCAGGGCCATGTGTCGATTGCCGACGAAGACGGCATTGCGGCCTACCTGGGCATGCCGACGATTGCGGTGCACGAGGTCAGCACCTTCTACAACATGTACAACACGCAGCCGGTGGGCACCTTCAAGCTCAACGTCTGCACCAACCTGCCGTGCCAGTTGCGCGACGGCGACAAGGCGCTGGCGCATGTGTGCAGCAGGCTCGGCGTCGAACCCTACGGCAGCACCGCCGACGGTGTCTTTACCGTGCAGCCCAGCGAATGCCTGGGCGCCTGCGCCGACGCGCCGGTGATGTTGGTGAACGACCGCCAGATGCTCAGCTTCATGAGCCATGAGCGCATTGATGAACTGCTGCAGATGTTGAAAGGCAGCCATGCTTGACCTGTCGAAATTCCAGGCCCGGGGCCATGAGACCTGCTTCCATGACCGCCATCTGGGCGCGCAGATTTACGCCGGGCTGAATGGCAAGAACTGGCGCCTGCAGGACTACAGTGCGCGCGGCGGCTATTCGGCGCTGAAGAAGATTCTGGCGAAGGACGGCGTGGCTGGCAATGAAGCGGGCATGACGCAGGACCAGGTCATCGCCGAAGTCAAGCTCAGTGCCCTGCGCGGCCGTGGCGGTGCGGGCTTCCCCACGGGGCTGAAATGGAGCTTCATGCCGCGCGCCTTCCCAGGCCCGAAGTACCTCGTCTGCAATTCCGACGAAGGCGAGCCGGGCAC
>JANNGN010000469.1:0-2750 GCA_031403895.1 Rubrivivax sp.
CTGCAGCATGCTGGTCTTGAAGCTGCCGAGTTTTCGCGTCACGGCATGGCGCTCTTCGGGGCGCTGCTCGATCGGGATGCCGAAGGCGGCGCCGATCTGTTGGGCCTCCAACATCACCGTGCTGCAGAAACCGCGCACCAGCGGGTCGTCCAGGATGCGGTCGCACGACGCGCCAGTGAGCGCAGAGATGGGATTCATCGTCATGTTGCCCCAGAGCTTGAACCAGACCTCGCGCTGGATGCGGTCTGACACCGTCACCGTCAGGCCCGCTGCGCTGAGCAGATCGGCCAGGACTTGCAACGCCAGGTCCGTGGCACCGGATTGGTGGCCCAGCGCGCGGCCGATCACGAGGCCGTTGCCGTTGACATGGCGCACGCGCCCAGGCGCCGGGCTGGTGCTGGACAGGTGCACCACACCGCCCACCACCTGTGCTGCGGGAATGCGCGCGCGCGCCACAGCGCCCGGGTCCACGCTGCTCAAGGACAGGCCGTGGCAAGCGCCGGGCAGGCCTTCAAAAAACCACCAGGGCACACCGTTCATGGCCGCCAGCACCAGCGTCTGCGGGCCCAGCAGCGCCTGCACGGCAGGCGCCACTGACGCCAGCGCGGGGCCTTTGACGGCCAGGATCACGAGGTCCTGCACCCCCAGCGCGCTGGCATCGTCGCTGGCGTGCAGCAGCACGGGCTGGCTCGCCGTGGCGGCCTCCAGCACCAGGCCATGGCTGCGCACCGCCGCCAGTGTGGCGCCACGCGCCAGCGCCGACAGCGTGACCGTGCCGGCCGGCAGCCGCGTGCCCAGCCAGGCCGCGAGCAACCCGCCGATGGCGCCCAGGCCGACGATGCAGACTTTCATGCGCACTCCCCGTTGGGCGCGCAGTCTAAGGCGCGCAGGATGTGCAGGCTGCGGTGCAAGCCATGGCTGAAGTCGGCGCAGCCTCAGCCGCCTTCACGGGCGCCACGCTTGGCCTGACGCTGATCGTCGCCATCGGCGCGCAGAACGCCTTTGTGCTGCGCCAGGGCCTGCGGCGCGAACACGTCGGCGCCATCGTCGCCTTCTGCGCGCTGGCCGACGCGCTCTTGATGCTGGCCGGCGTGGCCGGCCTGGCGCAGGTGCTGGGCAAGCGCCCGCTGCTGGCTTTCTGGCTGACCGTCGGCGGTGCCAGTTTCCTGCTGCTGTACGGCCTGCGCGCGCTGTGGCGCGCTGCGCGGCCGGGCACCTTGCAGGCCGCACAGGGCCAAGCATCGATCACGCTGGCGCAGGCGCTCGCGCAGACCGCCGCCTTCACGCTGCTGAACCCCCACGTGTACCTGGACACGGTGCTGCTGGTGGGGTCGGTGGGGGCGCAGATGGGTGATGCGCGCTGGTGGTTTGCGGGCGGCGCGGCGCTGTCCAGTGTGCTGTGGTTCACCGCACTCGGCTATGGCGCACGCTGGCTGGCGCCGGTGTTTGCAAGGCCGCGCGCGTGGCAGGTGCTGGACGGGTTGATCGGCATAGTGATGCTGGTGCTGGCGGCGATGCTGGTGGGGCGGTTGCCGGGTTGAGTGCTTGACAGCGGCAAAACCGGCGCCAAGACCTCGCGCCACGGCGCCGTGCTCACCCCGGCCGGCCGTCGATGCGCGGGCGCACGAACCAGTTGCCGTAACGCAGGGCCCAGCCTGCCATCGCTGTGGTCCAGGCCAGCACCGCGAGCACGGTCAATGGCGTCGCCGCAGCCGGCCACAGCGCCCCCACCACGCGCAGCAGCACGGCGGCTTGCAGCACCCCGTACAGCGCCCAGGCCGTGTTGTCGGCCGCCAGCGCCCGGCCGCTGTGGCCGCTGGCGACACGCGTGGCCATCGCAAACAGCGTGGCGCCCAGGTAACCCATCGTCAGGGCGTGCGTCGGCGCCAGGCCGAGCGAGTGTTCACCTTGGGTCAGCGCCATCAACGCATGCGACACCGCCGCCAGCGCGAAGGCGATGCCGAGCCACAGGAAGCCGCCGTGCAGCATCGCCAGCAGCCGGATCTTCAGGCTCTGCACCAGGCCCCAGCGCAACGCCAGCCACAGCAGCAGCAGCGCTGCGGGCAACTCGACCGCCACCTGCGCCCAGCGCACTGCCGCCGGCAGCGACCACCAGAGTTGCGCCACCGCAAACGGCGCTTCGAGCCAGAGCGCGGCGACGATCAGCCACAGCAGCCCCATCGGCCGCCAGGCATCAAGCAGCGGCAGCGCGCTGCCAGTGAAGAACGGCAGCATGCGGTGCGACACGGCTGCGAACACAGTGCCGACGAAGCACCAGATCGCCACCTGCGTGGCCGCGCGCAACAGCGCCACTTCACCCATGACGAGCGCCGCAGCGGCGACCCACATCGTCACCGCGCCGACCGTGCAGGCCAGCGCCACCACGCGAGCGTGCGTTTGGTCGGGAGTGCGGCTCGCGCGCAGGATCGTGAAGAAGCGCCAGCACAGCCAGCTCCACCCCAGCGCCACCAGCGCCATGCCCGCACCCGCCAGCGCAGCGTGCAGGTGGATGCCCGGCAGCGTCAGGCACCAGCCGAGCAGCATCGCCAGCACGGGTGCCAGCAGGCTGCGCGCGGGCACCTCGGGTTGGCCCAGCCATTTCGGCCCGGCGGTGAAGAGGAAGCCGACGATGAACAGCGGCATGAAGGCCAGGCTCATCAGCAGCGCGTGGGCCGCTGGCGGCGACACCGCCCAGGGCGTTGCCTGGCCCAGCGTGCGCGCCAGCAGCACCGTGGTCCACCACAGCGCGG
>JANNGN010000470.1:0-2037 GCA_031403895.1 Rubrivivax sp.
CAAAGCTGCGGATCGGGCGGTGCGCATGCTTGGGGATGTCGGTGGGGGAGTCGGTGGTCATGCGGCGAGCGACGGCGTTAGGTAAAAAACAACGGCCCCACCGCGGCGCCGTGTATCGGCCATCGCCCTCGACAGCGGGCCATGAACTCATTCAAACCGTTGGAGCGGGTGAAGGGAATCGAACCCTCGTATGAAGCTTGGGAAGCTGCCGTTCTGCCATTGAACTACACCCGCGCAATGTTGCGAACTGTCGTGCAAGTACCGGCGCGAATTCTAGCGCGCGGCCGACAGCGGCTCGGCCGGCAACGCCTGCCCACCTGCGCCGGCCTTGAAGCTCAGCGGGCTCAGCGCGGCGGTTTGGCCCACGCCCGGCTTGCTCCAGTCGCACACGCCCGAGGCAAACACCGCCTGCAGCCGCGCCCACTGCGAATCGCTGAAGGCGCCGGCGGCGTAATCGCTGCGCACCAGGGGTTTCTGCTGGCACTTCAGAATGTTCTCGGCGCGCGGCCCGCCAGCCACCTGGCGCGGCGACAGCGAAGGCTTGAGGAAGGCATCGGCATCGCAAAGCGCTTCGTTGGTCACCTTCACCGTCTGCGTCGCGTCGGCGGGCAGCAGACAGAAGTTGGCCAGGCTTGCCGGCCGGGTGCGCCTAACCTTCGCTTCAATCGTGCCTGCGGCGCTGTCGCCTTTCAGCGCCGTGAGCCACTGGTCCATGCCGAGGTAGGCGTCCAGCGCCATCGTTCCCGGGGGCGCCAGACCGGTGCGGGCGAAGCGCCACAGCGCCTGGTTGTTGGCGTCACCGGCCTCGGCCACCAGGCGGTCACGGACGGCGAAGCTGTACCACTGGTGATGGATCGGGATTTGGCCCGGCGTGTTGCCCGGCGGCACGGTGATGTTGGAATCGTCCCAGCCGCGCATGTCGATGATGGCGGTCTTGGCCCACTGCTTGCCGCTGCCGACGATGCCGGCGCGGTAGGCGATGTCCAGCGCGGCAGAGTCAGCGCTGGAGCGGCCGGCGCGTGGCGTGCCATCGCGGTCAAAACCGCCGACCAGTTCGTTGACGGTGACGTACTCCTCGGCCGAGAGGCTGCCCTCGCGCAAGGCCTTCATGCCGTACTGGACGCCGGAGTTGTCGCGCGTTTCGTTGGCGGCGGGCGAGCCGGGCACCTTGCCCCAGATCGACTCGGCCCAACTCCAGGCATTGCAGCGCGGCAGGCTGGCCGTGGCGGCGGCGTTGGCGGGGTCGTAGACAGCGCCATTGGGCAGTTCGCAGTTGTTCGTGGCGCTGGGGTTCTGGGTGATGGCACCGCTGACGTTGTTGGTGACCAGCCGCGGAAAGAACAGGCCGGCGCGGCCATTGGTGCCAAAGGCGTTGTACCAGGCATGGCAGGCACTCTGATCAGGGTGGCCATTGATGGCGGCCTTCTTGGCGTTGATCTGGGCCTGCGTCAGGCCTGTGGTCAATGCCAGCCATTCGGGTTTTTGATAGGCCTCGACCAGCGCCACGCAGTCGCTTACCTCGATGCCCGTGGTCTCTGAATCGGGGTAGGTGCAGGTGGTGGTGACGCCGTCGAGCAGCCCGGGCTGGATCGACGCGGCCATGTTGGAGTTGATCGAGCCGCCCGAGCAACCCGAGCCGATGGTGAAGCGGATCGCGCCGTACTGGTCGCCGATGTGCTCCTTCATCATCATCACGGTTTCGCTCATCAGCACGCGGTTGGAGTTGCGCGCCGAGTCGGTCATGCTGTTGGCCACGATCAGGGTGCCGCGCGCCAGTTGCAGGTCGGACCCCGACCAGGCGGTGGCGGGCCGCGCCTGGCGCCTGGGCTGCCCGGTGCTGGCGCCGAAGTTGAAGACGACCTTGCGGTTCCAGGTAGCGTGCGGCGCCAGGGCCGACCAACTGGCCCTGCTGGCATCGTAGAGCACGGCGATGTCGTAGATGCCGCGGTTCATCGTGCCGCGCTCGACACGCACGATGTAGGGCACGGTGAGCCCTGCGTCGTTGGTTGTGGTGGCCATGTCGCCGGGCGTCGTGCC
>JANNGN010000471.1:0-2446 GCA_031403895.1 Rubrivivax sp.
GGCGCCTTCGGCGCCTTCATCGTGGCGCTGTTCGTCGAGATGTACGGCTTCCCGCTGAGCATCTACCTGATGTCGGGCTGGTTGCAGACGAAGTACCCGAATCTCGACCTGATGTCGCACAACTCGGGTCACCTGTGGTCAACGCTGCTCGGTGAGAAGGGCGACCCGCACTTCGGGCCGCTGCACATCGCAAGCTACGTGTTCCTGGGCCTCGGCTTCTACCTCTTGTCCAGCGCCTGGAACGTGCTGTACCACGCGCAGCGCCGCAATGCGCTGGCCACGACGGGTGCCTATGCGCGCATTCGCCATCCGCAATACGTGGCTTTCGTCCTCATCCTGTTCGGCTTCTTGCTGCAATGGCCGACGCTGCTGACGCTGATCATGTTCCCGATCCTGCTGCTCATGTATGCGAGGCTGGCGGTCAACGAAGAGGCCGAGATGCGCCAGCGATTTGGTGCCGAATTCGAAGCCTACGCAGCACGCACGCCCCGCTTTGTGCCGTCCTGGCAGCGCGCAGGTTCTGCGGCCTGAAGTGATGGCCTGAAGAGATGGCCTGAAGAGTCGGCCCCAACCTTTTTTCAACACTCAAGTCCCAGGAGCAAACCACATGCAAACACTCAGTTTCGATGTCAGCG
This sequence comes from Rubrivivax sp., assembly GCA_031403895.1. Taxonomy (GTDB): domain Bacteria; phylum Pseudomonadota; class Gammaproteobacteria; order Burkholderiales; family Burkholderiaceae_C; genus Rubrivivax. The sequence goes on from JANNGN010000471.1 coordinate 636, forward strand.
GCATGACCTGCGGTGGCTGCACCGGCAGCGTGCAGCGCACGCTCAGCAAGATCGACGGCGTCAGCCATGCCGAAGTCACGCTGCGCCCCGGTGTAGCCACGGTGGTGACGGACCCCGCCCGCGTGACGCCGGCGCAGATCGAATCGGCAATCACCCAGCTCGGCTACCCCGCCAAGGCCCGCCCGACGGCGCCCGCTAAAGCATTCTTGCCGGCCCAGTCATGAAGACCAGCACGATCGAAGTCGGCGAGCTAGTCTCCACCTTGAGCGCAGCCGGCGTGCAGCGCCAGCTATCGACGCTGGCGGGCGTACACCACGCCGATGTGAACTACGTGGCCGGCAGCGCGAGCGTGCACTACGACGAAGCGCAGGTCACACTGGCAGCCATTCGGCAACGCGTGATCGACTGCGGCTACCACTGCCGCGGTGAACTGGTGCCGGCGCATGTCTGCGACCCGGCGGACCACAAGGCCGCCGCAGGGGCGCACGCGGGTCACTCGGGTCATTCAGACCATTCGGGCCATTCAGATCATCCGGCCCCTGCAGCCCATGCCAGCCCCGCAGGCCACGGCAGCCATGGCGTTGCTGCGAAGGCAGGCGCAGCGCCACAAGACGCGAAGGCCGACATGATGCATGACATGGGCCACGCGCCCGGCATGTCGATGCAGGACATGGCCGTGGACATGCGCAACCGCTTCCTGGTAGCCCTGGTGTTTGCCGTGCCTGTGTTCCTGTACTCGCCGATGGGCAAGATGTTCGGCGACTTCGCCGTGCCTTTCGGACTGGAGCGCAAGCTCTTTCTGTTCATCGCGGCCACTGCGGCAATCGCCTATCCGGTCTGGCCTTTCGTGGTGGCGGCCGTGCGGGCCGCGCGCAACAGAATCGCCAACATGGCCACCCTGATCGTGCTGTCGGTCGGCACCGGCTATGTCTTCAGCGTCGGCGCGACTTTCTTCTACGAAGGCGACGTGTTCTTTGAGGCATCAGCCGTGCTGCTGGTGTTCATCCTGCTGGGCCACTGGCTGGAGATGCGCGCGCGCGCCGGCGCATCGGACGCGATCCGTGCGTTGATGGACCTGGCGCCGCCGATGGCCACCGTCGTTCGGGCCGGCGTTGAGACCCAGGTTCCGACGGCGGAAGTTCTCGTCGGCGAAATCGTCGTCATCAAGCCGGGCGACAAGATCCCGGTCGATGGCGAAATCCTTGAGGGCAGTTCGCAGGTCGATGAGTCGATGCTGACGGGTGAGTCGATGCCGGTGAAGAAGGTCGTCGGCAACACCGTCATCGGCGCCACCATCAACAAGAGCGGCAGCTTCCGCTACACGGCCACCAAGGTCGGTGCCGACACGGCGCTGGCGCAGATCGTCAAGCTGGTGCAGGAGGCGCAGAACTCCAAGGCGCCGGGGCAGTTGCTGGCTGACCAGGCCTCGCAGTGGTTGGTGCTGGCGGCGATTGCCATCGGGCTGCTGACTTTCAGCGTTTGGTTCTGGGTCATCGGCGAGACCTTGCTCTTTGCGCTGACGCTGACGATCACGGTGTTCGTGATCGCCTGCCCCGACGCGCTCGGCCTGGCCACGCCGATGGCGATCATGGTCGGCACCGGCCTTGGGGCGATGAACGGCATCCTGTTCAAGAACGCTGCGGCGCTTGAGAACGCGACCAAGTTGACCGTCGTCGTGTTCGACAAGACCGGCACGCTCACACTCGGCCAGCCCGACGTGGTGGAGATGGTCAGCGCCAGCGGCGTCAGCGAAGCGCAATTGCTGGCCGTGGCAGCGGGCGTTGAAAAGTTCTCCGAGCATCCGCTGGCGC
>JANNGN010000472.1:0-2051 GCA_031403895.1 Rubrivivax sp.
GAGCCCAGCATGGGCCTCTCGCCCATCATGGTCGACAAGATCTTCGAGGTCGTATCCACCATCCACAGCCAGGGCACGACGATCCTGCTGGTCGAGCAGAACGCCAGCCGCGCATTGCAACTCGCGAACCGCGGCTATGTGATGGAGTCGGGCGAGGTGACGATGAGCGGCGATGCCAAGCAGTTGCTCAACGATCCGAAGGTGCGCGCGGCCTACCTCGGCGAGTGACGCCAGGTCGGCCTGCGCTGTAAGCACCCCACCGCTACCCGGCGGGATGCTTGTCCGCCTCGGAGGTGAAGGCGTCGGCGTAGAACTCGTCAGCCGGCAGGCCGCAGCGCATGACGAAGTCGCGTTGCGCCGAGTCCACCACCACCGGGGCGCCGCAGGCATAGACCTGGTGGCCCGACAGGTCGGGCCAGTCGGCCATCACGGCCTGGTGCACGAAGCCGGTGCGGCCAGTCCACTCGTCCTCAGCCGTGGGTTCCGACAGCACCGGCACGTAGCGCAGGCTCGGCAGCTCGGCGGCGGCCTGCACGCACCAGTCGTGCTGGTACAGGTCAGCCTTCTTGCGGCAGCCCCAGTACAGCACGGCAGGGCGCTGAATGCCTTTTTGCTGCAGCTGCTGGATGATGGCCTTGATGGGCGCGAAGCCGGTGCCGCTGGCGAGCAGGATCATCGGCTTGGCTGAATCGTCGCGCAGGAAAAAGCTGCCGAAGGCGCCTTCGATGCGCAGGATGTCCTTCTCCTTCAGGGCCGTGAAGACATGCTCGGTGAACTTGCCGCCGGGCATGTGGCGCAGGTGCAGTTCGATTGCCGGCGGGCTGCCCAGGTTGCTGGGCGCGTTGGCCATGCTGTAGCTGCGCCGTGTACCGTCGCGCAGGATGAATTCCACGTACTGGCCGGCGCGGTACTGCAGGTTCTGATTGGCCGGCAGTTGCAACCGCAGCACGGCCACGTCGGACGCAGGTTTGTCGATGCTGAGCACGCGGCTGGGCATCTTCAGCACCGGGTATTCGCCGGCACCCGGCACGCTGCGCGCTTCCACCACGCAGTCGGTCTGCGGTGTGGCGCAGCAGGTCAGGATGAAGCCCGCCTCTTCTTCGGCCACCGACAGCGCCTTCAGCTGGTGCGCGCCATGGATGACGCGGCCTTCGATGAGCTGGCTTTTGCAGGACCCGCAGGCGCCGTCGCGGCAGCCATAGGGCAGGCCGATGCCCTGGCGGATGGCGGCGGGCAGGATCGCTTCGTCACGCTCCACGGCGAAGGTGCGGGCGGCGGGCTGGAGGGTGATCTGGAAGCTCATGGGGGCACGCACACGGGTCGCAAAGGCACACGTAAACTGGTCCGTGATTGTGCCCGGACCCTCTCCGACCCCATGACCCTCCCTGCCATCCGTGCCCGGCGGCCGACGCTGCTGATCGTCGGCTGCGGCGACATCGGCCTGCGCGTGCTGCGGCTCGTGGTGCCGCGCTGGCGCGTGCTGGCGCTGACCTCGTCACTCGAGCGTTGTGTACTGCTGCGCGCGCGCGGCGCGGTGCCGCTGCTGGGCAACCTGGACGAGCCCGCCACGCTCGGCCGCCTGGGCGGCCTGGCCGACGCGGTGCTGCACCTGGCACCGCCGCCTGGCCAGGGCGGCACCGACCCGCGCACACGCGCCTTGCTCGCAGCCCTGGCGCGAGGCGGGCGCGTGCGGCGGCTGGTCTATGCCAGCACGAGTGGTGTGTACGGCGACTGCGCCGGTGCGCGCTTCGACGAAACGAGAGCCGTGCAGCCCGCCACCGACCGCGCGCGTCGCCGCGTCGATGCCGAAGCTCAAGTGCGCTTGTACGGCCGCAGCAGCGGCGCCAGCGTCAGCATCCTGCGCATTCCCGGCATCTACGCCACTGACCGGCCCGGCGGCCATCCGCGCGACAGGCTGCTGCGAGGCACGCCGGTGCTGGTGGACGCCGACGACGTCTATACCAATCACATCCACGCCGACGACCTGGCGCGCACCTGCGTGGCGGCACTCTTGCGCGGCGCGCCGCAGCGCGTGGTACACGCCAGCGACG
>JANNGN010000473.1:0-2230 GCA_031403895.1 Rubrivivax sp.
ATTTGGACGCCGTCGAAGATTTCGAGAACAGGGGAAGGCGTCGCCATCCGCGCCATTGGTGCCATTGGTGCCATCGGCAGGATCGGCGCGCACTGTGCTGAAGCTGTCGCCCGGCCAGCGCGCGGCCTGAACCGCTGGGCCGATCACCGTCGTGGCCACGACGCTGGCCGAAGTGCTGCGGCGCTTCGGCCCCGCACTGCTGGGCCGATTGCAGGCCCAGGGGCGCAGCCTGCGCCCCGAGCAGACCAAGGTCTGGCGCGCCATCGTCCAGTGCCGCACCGCCGCGCTCGGCGGCCAGCTCATGCGCTGCGAGGGCTGCGGCGCCCAGCAGTGGCGCTGGCGCTCGTGCCGCAACCGGCACTGCCCGCAATGCCAGAGCCGCCAGCGCGAGCAGTGGCGCCAGGCGCGCGGCGCGGAGCTGCTCAATGTGCCGTACTGCCACCTGGTGTTCACGCTGGCGCATGAGCTCAACGCTCTGGCCGCGGCGCAGCCGCGCTGGGTTTATGCCACGCTGCTGGAATGCGCTGCGGCTACGCTGAAGCAGTTTGCGGCCGACCCGAAGTGGCTGGGCGGCATCGGCGCGTTCACGCTGGTGCTGCACACATGGACGCAGGACCTGCGCACGCACCTGCATGTGCATGCCCTCATGGCCTGCGGCGCGCTGGGCCGCGACGAGCAGGGCCGGGCGATCTGGCAGCCACCCCGGCACAGCCCGACCTTCCTGTTCCCGGTGCAGGCGCTGTCCAAAGTGTTCAAAGGCAAGTTCCTCGCCACGCTCGGCGCCGCGCAGGCCAGCGACAAGCTGAGGTTGGACCCCCAGCCCACGCCATGCGAACGCGCCCAGAGAACGCAGACCTTGCGATCCAAGAACTGGGTGGTCTACGCCAAGACGGCGCTGGCCGGGCCGGCCGCGGTGCTGGACTATCTCTCGCGCCACACCCACCGCACGGCCATCGGCAACGAGCGGCTGCTGGGCATCGAGGGCGATGCGGTGCGTTTCAGGACGCGAGTCAATGTCAAGCGCAGCAAGGGCGAGGACCCGAGCGCTCAAAGCAGCCGCCTCACCACGCTGCCCGGCGTTGAATTCATCGGGCGCTTCCTGCACCACATCGTACCCAGCGGCTTCAAACGCATCCGCCACTGCGGCCTGCTCGCCCCGGCGGCCAAGGCCCAACGCATGGCCAGCGCCCGCGCGCTGCTGGCCATGCCGCAGGCCAACCCGCCCGCCACCGAAGCGGTACGCGACTTCATGCAGCGCGTGGCACGCATGGACATCTAGCGCTGCCCGCATTGCAACGACGCCCGCTGGCGCGTAGTGGGCTGCCAGGGGCCGCTGCGCCTGGGACAGGCCGCACAGGGCAGTGCACATGCAGCAGCACCGCATCAAGCCTGTCGAGGACCGCCGTGACTGTCGTGGGTCATCCCCCGGCAAGCCCTGCAATGGCCCCTCAATGCGCGCCGGGTGCTGGCTTGCGCGCAATCAGACGTAACCGGAGAATCAAGCCGCCAGGGACCCGGGCGAAATCGACCCATCGACGCCGATGCACGTTCGGTAACGCTCAAGCAAACCTCTACCGCTGCTGCTGCCCAGATCCAGCCACGCCGGCCCTTGCCGCGGGCGCTCGCTGAGCTTACATTGCCCTTCACCCGACCGCCGCACGACGGTTCCGCCCAACGAGGTTTACCTGTCGCGATGAGCGATGGAGCGCGCCGTGGGAGACTGGGGCGACAGATAAACACTAGACCTCGTCCAGACTCAACCGCGCCGGGCTGCGGTCATTGAAGTACTTGGACAGCAACTTCACCGCCCCCACGTAAGCCTCCTGCGTGCGCTGCGCAAATCCGCGCAGCACCATCTCGTCAAGCATCCGCATTCTCAGTGGTGAAATCGCCCACTCCTCGATCGTTGCACGGGCACATGCCCGTGGCGTCAAGGTACCGCGCAAAGTCGATGGCACGACGGTCCACGCCGGCGGCCCCAGCCGTGCGTCCGATCGTGGGATGCCGCTACCGCGTCAGCGGTTTAGTCCAACGTCAGTCTTCACCGAAGGACCTGGCATCAACTCGACAACTGCTGCCAGGCCTTTTCCAGCCGCTTCACGCTCACCGGCTGCGGGGTGCGCAGCTCCTGCGCGAAGAAGCTCACGCGCAGCTCTTCGAGCAGCCAGCGGTATTCGTCCAGCCGAGCGTCGTGGCCGCCCTTCAACTCGGCCAGCCGGCGCCAGTAGCG
>JANNGN010000474.1:0-1914 GCA_031403895.1 Rubrivivax sp.
AGCCGCATCGTCAAGAAGTGGCGCCTGCAACCGGGCAAGATGTTCCTGATCGACCTGGAACAGGGCCGCATCGTCGATGACGAAGAACTGAAGAACCAGTTCGCATTCGCCAAGCCCTATCGGCAGTGGATCGAGAACGTGCGCATCCGCCTGGACAGCATCGACGCGACTGCCGAACCCGTGGTCGCCACCGAATCGCTGCTCGACCGCCAGCAGGCTTTCGGCTACACGCAGGAAGACATCAAGTTCCTGATGGCACCGATGGCCGCCAACGGCGAAGAAGGCATCGGCAGCATGGGCAACGACAGCCCGCTGGCAGTGCTGAGCGACAAGAACAAGCCGCTCTTCAACTACTTCAAGCAGCTCTTTGCGCAGGTCACGAACCCGCCGATCGACCCGATCCGCGAAGCCATCGTGATGAGCCTGAACAGCTTCATCGGCCCCAAGCCCAACCTGCTGGACATCAACGCCGTCAACCCCCCTATGCGGCTGGAGGTGACGCAGCCGATTCTGGACGCCGACGACATGGCGCGCCTGCGTGCGATCGAGTCGCGCACCGGCGGCAAGTTCAAGAGCTGCGAGCTCGACATCACCTACCCGCTGGCTTGGGGCCGCGAAGGCGTGGAAGCCAAGCTCGCGTCGCTGTGCGCCGAAGCGGTGGACGCCATCAAGGGCGGCCACAACATCCTCATCATCAGTGACCGCGCCATGAAGCGCAGCCAGGTCGCTATTCCCGCGCTGTTGGCGCTGTCCGCCATCCACCACCACCTGGTTCGCGCCGGCCTGCGCACCACGGCGGGCCTGGTGGTGGAGACCGCGTCAGCGCGCGAAGTTCACCACTTTGCAGTGTTAGCCGGCTACGGTGCAGAGGCCGTGCATCCGTACCTGGCGATGGAGACACTGGCTCATTTGCAAAACTCGCTGCACCAGTCTTTGCCCGGCAGCCTCAGCGTTGAGAAAGCCACCTACAACTACGTCAAGGCCATCGGCAAGGGCCTGTCGAAGATCATGTCCAAGATGGGCGTCAGCACGTACATGTCGTACTGCGGCGCGCAGCTCTTCGAGGCCATCGGTCTGGAGAAGACCTTCGTCGAAAAGTACTTTCGCGGCACGGCGTCGCAGATCGGCGGCATCGGTGTTTTCGAGGTCGCCGAAGAAGCGCTGCGCATGCACCAGGCGGCCTTCGGCAACGACCCCATGTTGGCCAGCATGCTGGACGCGGGCGGTGAATACGCCTGGCGCGTGCGCGGCGAAGAGCACATGTGGACGCCCGACGCCATCGCCAAGCTGCAGCACAGCACGCGCGCCAACAAGTTCGACACCTACAAGGAATACGCCCAACTCATCAACGACCAGAGCGCGCGCCACATGACGCTGCGCGGCCTGTTCGAGTTCAAGGTTGACCCGAGCAAGGCGATTCCCTTGGACGAAGTGGAATCGGCCAAGGACATCGTTAAACGCTTCGCCACCGGCGCGATGAGCCTGGGCTCCATCAGCACCGAAGCGCACAGCACGCTGGCGATTGCCATGAACCGCATCGGCGGCAAGAGCAACACCGGTGAAGGCGGCGAAGACCCGGCGCGTTACCGCAGCGAACTCAAGGGCATCAAGGTCGTGGCCGGCACCAAGGTGTCGGACATCATCGGCGCCAAGGTCATCGAGTCCGACTACGAATTGCAGGACGGCGACAGCCTGCGCAGCAAGATCAAACAGGTGGCCAGTGGCCGCTTTGGCGTCACCACCGAATACCTGGTCAGCGCCGACCAGATCCAGATCAAGATGGCCCAAGGTGCCAAGCCCGGTGAAGGCGGCCAGCTGGCACGTCACTCAGCCGGGACCGCTGAAATCGAGAAGGACCAGCCTTCCGGAAGCGCGCGCTTCGTCGAATCGTTGCCGAAGCCGTTCGGGCAGCGC
>JANNGN010000475.1:0-1792 GCA_031403895.1 Rubrivivax sp.
GAGACCCGCCATGACCGACGCCACCACCGTCCAGCCGCCGCCCGCCGTTTTCAACATCGCGCAGCACCTGCTGCAGGCCAACGCATCGCGCCCCGCGAAGACCGCCTTTGTCGATGACATCGGCAGCCTCAGCTACGGCCAACTCGACGAGCGCGTGCGCCGCGTGGCCGCTGGCTTGCGCGCGCTCGGCATCAAGCGCGAAGAACGTGTTCTGCTGTTGATGCAGGACTGCAGCGACTGGCCCGTCAGCTTCCTGGGCGCGCTCTACGCGGGCGTGGTGCCCGTGGCCGTCAACACGCTGCTGACGGCCGACGACTACGCCTACATGCTGGAACATTCACGCGCGCAGGCGGTGCTCTGCAGCGGCGCGTTGCTGCCGGCGCTGAACGCGGCGCTGACGAAGAGCGAACACGAAGTGCGCAGCGTGATCGTGTCGCGGCCGGTCGCGCCGCTGCACCCGTCCGAGCTGGACTTCGAGCGCTTCCTGCAAGCCCACGCGCCGCTGCCACGGCCTGCGCCAACGGGGCCCGACGACCCTGGCTTCTGGCTCTATTCCTCAGGCAGCACCGGGCGGCCGAAAGGCACCGTACACACCCACGCCAACCCCTACTGGACGGCAGAGCTGTACGGCAAGGCGGTGCTGCAGTTGAAGGAAAGCGATGTCTGTTTTTCCGCCGCCAAACTCTTCTTCGCCTACGGCCTGGGCAATGGCCTAACCTTCCCGATGAGTGTCGGCGCGACCACGCTGCTGATGCCCGAGCGGCCCACGCCAGACGCCACCTTCAAGCGCTGGCGCGGCGAGGTCGGCAACCCGGGCGCCGAAGGTCGCCCTTCGGGCTTGAGGCCGACTGTCTTCTACGGCGCACCCACGGGCTTTGCCGGCATGCTGGCGTCGCCCAATCTGCCGGCCCGCAGCGAGGTGTCGCTGCGCCTGGTGTCCTCCGCCGGCGAGGCGCTGCCGGCCGACATCGGCGAGCGCTTCAAACGCCACTTTGGCGTCGATATCGTCGATGGCATCGGCTCGACCGAGATGCTGCACATCTTTCTGTCGAATCGGCCCGAACGCGTGCGCTACGGCAGCACCGGCTGGCCGGTGCCGGGCTATCAGATCGAGCTGCGCGCCGAGGACGGCGGCGCGCTGCCCGACGGCGAACCCGGCGACCTCTACATCCACGGCCCGAGTGCGGCGCTGATGTACTGGGGCAACCGCGCCAAGACGCGCGACACCTTCCAAGGCGGCTGGACGAAGAGCGGCGACAAGTACGTGCGCAACAGCGACGGCAGCTACACCTACAGCGGCCGCAGCGACGACATGCTGAAGGTCAGCGGCATCTACGTCTCGCCTTTCGAAGTGGAAGCCACGCTGGTGCAGCACCCCGCAGTTTTGGAAGCCGCCGTCATCGGCGTGCCCGACGCGGAAGGGCTGACGAAAACCAAAGCCTTCGTCGTGCTGAAGGCGGGTGGTCAGGCCACCGACGCCGAGCTGAAAGCCTTCGTCAAGGACAAGCTGGCGCCCTACAAATACCCGCGCCTCATCGCCTTCGTGCACGAGTTGCCGAAGACGGCCACCGGCAAGATCCAGCGCTTCAAGCTGCGTGAACTGGAAGCTGGCGTGTGACCGTGGGCTTTGTCGATATTGCCTGGGCGGGCAGCCCGCTGCGCATCGAACACGCCTGGGTCGGTGCCGACGATGCGGCTGCGCCGCTGGTCGTCTTCCTGCACGAAGGTCTGGGCTCGCTGGCGATGTGGAAGGACTTTCCGCAAACGCTGTGCGAAGCGGCCGGCTGCCGTG
>JANNGN010000476.1:0-7266 GCA_031403895.1 Rubrivivax sp.
GCCGTCAGCATGATGATCGGCGTGCTGTCATTGGCAGCGCGCAGGCGGCGGCAGATCGACAGACCGTCTTCGCCCGGCAGCATCAGGTCGAGCACGATCAGATCGACCGTCTCGCGCGTCAGCACGCGGTTCAGCGCCTTCGAGTCTTCGGCCAGCAGCACGTCGAAGCCTTCCTGCGACAGGTAGCGGCGCAGCAGGTCGCGGATGCGCGCGTCGTCATCGACGACGACGATGCGGTCGGCGCGGGCGTTGGCAGGTGATGTCATGGCAGTGCTCCCAATATGTAACAGCCGCATTGTGGGGTGCGCAAACCTGCAGCTTCCAGGGTAACTGACCGGCTGTTACATATTTTTCTGGGCGATTGATTGATGTCTGTCGGGCTGCGCACCGTCAACGGCCAGCGCTGCGGGCACGCTATGAAGGTGCGGCAACCCGCCGCCCCACAATCGAGCCATGAAAAACCTGACCCGTTGCCTTGCCGCCGCCGCCATCGCCATCACTTGCGCGGCTTCCACGCTGGTCGGTGCGCAGACGCTGCCGCCGCCACAGAACGTGATTTCGCTCAGCGCCAGCGCCACGGTCGAGGTCCACAAGGACTGGCTCACAGTGGTCTTCTCCACCACCCGCGAAGGCAACGACGCGGCCGCCGTGCAGGCGCAGCTGAAGCAGGCCCTGGACGCCGCGCTGACCGAAGCGCGCAAGGCCGCCCGGCCAGGCCAGCTTGAGGTGCAGACGGGCGGCTTTTCGCTGTACCCGCGCTATGCGCCAAAGGGCGGCATCGCCGGCTGGCAAGGCAGCACCGAACTCATCGTGCAGGGGCGCGACACGCAGGCCATCTCGCAGCTGACGGGCCGCGTGCAGACGCTGTCGATTGCGCGCACGGGCTTTTCGTTGTCGCGCGAGGCGCGCGAAAAGGTCGAAGGGGAAGTCACGGCCGAAGCCATTGCGCGCTTCCGCGCGCGCGCTGATGCGGCGGCCAAGCTGTTTGGGTTTGCGGGCTACACGGTGCGGGAGGTTGCGGTCTCGGCCGATGGCGGCCAGATGCAGTCGCAGCCGATGCTGGTGCGCAGCCAGGCGATGAAGACCAGCGCCGACGAGGCGCTGCCGGTGGAAGCCGGCAAGGCGGTGGTAACGGCTATGGTGAGTGGCAGCGTGCAGATGAAGTAGGCGCAGCGGGCGTCCCGGCGCGCGGTCATTGATACGATGATTGAACAGAGCCCAACAAGACCGAGCCCACGATGACCGAACCCCGACTCCACCACCTGCAGTGCATCAGCGCAACCGGCCTGCACCGCATGGCCTACTGGGAATGGGGCGACGCGCACAACCCGCGCGTGCTGGTCTGCGTACACGGCCTGTCGCGCCAGGGACGCGACTTCGACACGCTGGCGCGCGACCTGGCCAGCCACTATCGCGTGGTCTGCCCTGACGTGGTGGGCCGCGGCCAGTCGGGCCGTCTGGCCGACCCCATGGCTTACGGCATTCCCACCTATGTGGCCGACATGGTCACGCTGGTGGCGCGGCTGAACGTGCAGCAGGTGGACTGGGTTGGCACGTCGATGGGCGGGCTCATCGGCATCGCGCTGGCCGCGCTGCCGGGCACGCCGATCAGGCGCATGGTGCTCAACGATGTCGGCCCCGTGGTGGAGCCTGAATTTGTGCAGAGCCTGGGCAGCTACCTCGGCGTGCCGGCATTTTGGCGGACCGAGGAAGAGGCGGCCGCTTCGCTGCTGGCCATTTCAGCCGGCTTCGGCCCGCACACCCAAGAACAGTGGCTGGCGCTGACGCGGCCGCATCTTGTTGCCGACGTGCAGGACGGTATCGCCGGCTTCAAGCCGCGCTACGACCCCGCCATTGCGCTGCCCGTGCGCGCCATGACACCGGCAATAGCCGCTGCTGGCCAGGCGATGTTGTGGCAGCTGTACGACCGCATTGGCGGCCCTGTGCTGCTGCTGCGCGGGGCCGAGTCCGACATGCTGTCGGTGGCCACCGCGCAGGCCATGGCCGCGCGCGGCCCGCGCCCCCAGGTGCATGAGTTTGCGGGTGTCGGCCACGCGCCCACGCTGGTGCAGCCCGAGCAGCGCGCGGTGGTGCGGGGCTTTCTGCTGCAGCCATGAAATCGACTGCGGCAGGGCTGCCTGGCGGACTGCCGGCGGGCACTGCGGCCATCGTGCATCTGGCGAGTGTGGAAGGTGCAGCCGACGCAGACCCGGTGCAACGTGCGCGCGCCTTTGCCGAGCCGCTGCTGACGGGGCAGTTGCTGGACACCGGTGAAGATGCGCTCGGCCATGCCGACGGCGTGGCCACGTTGCTGGCCCACATTGGCGCGGCGCCTGCGCTGTGCGCGGCGGCCTACCTGGTGTATGCGGGGGACTATCTGCAGCGCCCGGAAGAGATGGTGCGCAAGGCCTTCGGTGAATCGTATGCGAGCCTCGTCACGCTGACACGCAAGCTGGTGCAGATCCAGCGTGCGGCACGCGCTGCACAGGTGGGCCCGTCGCAGCGTGCCGAGCAGACCGAACGCGTGCGCAAGATGCTGCTGGCCTTCTCGCGCGACCTGCGCGTGGTGCTGCTGCGACTGGCCTCGCGCCTGCAGACGCTGCGCTGGTTTGCAGCCAGCAAAACGCCCTGCCCGCCGGCGCTGGCCACCGAGTCGCTGCAGGTCTTTGCGCCGCTGGCCAACCGCCTGGGCATCTGGCAGGTGAAGTGGGAACTGGAAGACCTGTCCTTTCGCTTCCTGCACGCCGATGAGTACCAACGCATGGCGCGCCTGGTGCACGAAACGCGCGCCGGGCGCGAGCACAGCGTGCAGGCCGCGCGCACAGAACTGCTGGCGCTGCTGCAGCAGCACGGCCTGGATGCCGACGTGCAAGGGCGGCCCAAACACCTCTACAGCATCTGGAAAAAGATGCAGGGCAAGGGCTTGGCCTTTGCGCGCGTGTTCGACGCCCGCGCGCTGCGCGTGGTGGTGGCTGACGTGGCCGCCTGCTACACCGCGCTGGCGCGTGTGCATGAAGCCTGGCGGCCGGTGGTGGGTGAATTCGACGACTACATCGCGCGCCCCAAGGCCAACGGTTACCAGAGCCTGCACACGGTGGTGCTGGACGCCGACGACAGGCCGCTTGAGGTGCAGATCCGCACCCGTGCCATGCACACACACGCCGAACACGGCGTGGCCGCGCACTGGATGTACAAAGAGGCCGGCGCACGCGGCCATGCCGGCGTGGCTGCCAGCGGTGAATTCGAAGACCGCGTCGCCGAAGCGCGCAAGGCCGTGCTGCGCGAACTGCTGGCCTGGGAGCGCGACTTTTCCAGCCCTGAAGGTGCTGATGACCGCGCTGATGACCGCACTGGTGACCACACTGCTGACCACACTGCTGACCGCGAGGATGACCACGCCAATGACCGTGCAGCCCACCCGGCGGCCGGCGGCGAGCGCATTTACGTCTTCACGCCGCAAGCCACCATCATCGATCTGCCGGCGGGTGGCACGCCGGTGGACTTTGCCTATGCGCTGCACACCGACCTGGGCCACCGCTGCCGAGGTGCGCGGGTCGATGGCGCGCTGGTGCCGCTGAGCACGCCGCTGAAATCCGGCCAGACGGTGGCGGTGGTGGCGGCCAAAGAAGGCGGGCCGTCGCTGGACTGGCTCAACCCCGAACTGGCCTACCTGGCCAGCCCGCGAGCACGCGCCAAAGTTCGCGCCTGGTTCAACGCGCAGGCGCAAGTGCAAACCATCGCGCGTGGCCGTGAACTGGTTGAAAAGCTGCTGCAACGCGAAGGCCGCACCGCCGTCGAACGCGATGCGCTGGCCGAGCAGCTGGGTTTCAAGGGCGCTGATGCCCTGTTCGAAGTGGTGGGCAAGGACGAACTGTCGCTGCGCACGATCGAAAACCTGCTGCGCCCGCCCGAACCCGAACGGCGGGACGAGCAGATCGCCCTGCACCGCCCGCGCAGCGACACTGCCGGCAGCCGCGGCCTTGTGCTGGTGGTGGGGATGGATTCGCTGCTCACCACACTCGCGCGCTGCTGCCGCCCGGCGCCACCGGACGCCATCTCGGGCTTCGTGACGCGCGGCCATGGCGTCGCCGTACACCGGCGCGGCTGCAGCAACCTGCGCCACATGGCGCAGTCCGCACCGGGCCGCGTGATCGACGTGGAGTGGAGCCGCCCGGGCGGCGACCGGGCGGCGGTCTATGCGCTGGACGTGCTGGTGGAGGCCGATGACCGGCCCGGTCTGCTGCGCGACATTTCGGAAGTATTTGCCAAAGACAGGATGAACGTCACCGGCGTACACAGCCAAAGCGCAAAGGACCGCAGCACGGCCTCGATGACCTTCACGGTGGAGGTCGCCGACGCGGCTCGACTGGCGCTGGTGCTGACGCAGATCGGCCGCGTGGCTGGCGTTCGTCACGCCCGCCGCAAGTGAATTGCGCAGGTGGCTCCTATATACTTGCGGGCTCAGCAGGCGCGTAGCTCAGCTGGTTAGAGCACCACCTTGACATGGTGGGGGTCGATGGTTCGAGTCCATTCGCGCCTACCAAATTCGGTAGGGAAAAGCAGGCACCGGGTGGCAACGCCCGGTGCCTTTTTCTTCGCGGTGCCAAAGCTGCAGCAACGACTTCAGCGCTCACCCTCCCCGCGCCGGTCTGCGCCACACCCGCCAGCGTCGGCGGGCCGCCAGCGCCGCCAGCACCGCACCGGCAGTCACCAACCCCCAGGCTGCGACCGAGGCCACGCGCAACAGCGTGCCGTTGAAGTCCTCGCCATCGGCGTAGTCCATGATGTGCAGCCGCCAGAAGAAGTCATACCAGACCCAGGCCTCGTTGCGCGAGGTCACGAACTCGCCGGTTATGCCGTCGAGGTAGATGCGGGTCGCCAAAACGTCGTCGAAACGAAGCCGCCACAAGTCACCTCGGCCGCCGGTTTCGGCGACGATGCCCAGGCGCAGCGGGACGCCCGCCACGCGCTCCAGCGCCATCACTGCCGCCGGGCCCTGGTAGAGGCCAGCGCCAAACCGCCGCACCGTCGCTTCGTCGGGTGGCGCCCAGGCCGTGCCGTCGGCCGGCACGATCACGGGCTTGAGCCCGCCGCGAAAGTTCAAGCGCAGAGCGGGGCCTTGCGGCGTGGACACGGCGGCCAGGGAAGCCACTTCGCCAAGCTGGGCCGCAGCCTGCAGTGCCGGCGCCACCCGCACTGCCCAACCGGCGGGCAGGACCACCGCCGGCGGCTTGACGGTGGCACCGCCCTTGACCCAGGCCTTGAAGGGCAGCAGCGAAAACACGATACCGCCTGTGACCCAGACCAGCACCTGCACGCCGATCAGCCAGCCCAGCCAGCGATGGATTCGGAAGGTGGTGGCAGACAAGCTCATGGTCAGCAGCAGGTGCGGGGCGACAACACATTGTCGGCCAGCGAAACTGCTGCGCCCTTGTCGGCCGAGCCTGAGCGCAACTCAGTGCGCCGGCTGTGGCTGCAGCTACGGCTCGGGGTTGAAAATCAGTTGCACGCGGTGGACGCGCTCGCTGGGCAAGGGGTTAAAGCGCCACTGCTCCAGGGCCGCCAACAACACGCGCTGGATGCCACGCGGCGTGGGTGGCACCATCGTGATGTTGCCCACGCTGCCGTCGGCGCGGATCGTCAGGTCCACCGTCACGACGGCGTTGCGTCCCATGTCGTCCAGCTGTCGCTGAGGCAGTTCCGGGTCAACGCGGTTGATCAACTTGACGGTTGCGGGGCCGGCCACTGCGGTGAGCAGGCCCGGCAACTTCGGCAAGCTCGCCAGCGTGGCCACGGCCGGCGACTCGGTGCCGATGAGAGAGCCCGCGGACTCGAGTTCCGGCGCCCGGGCAGCCGGGGTCATGGTCTGCAGGGTTTCAGAAGTCAGTATGTTCTGCGTGACTGCGCTGGCGGCCTGGGCTTTGGCGGGGGCGGCAGAGGGGGAATCAATGGTCGCAGCAATCGGCGCCGCCCTGGGCAATGCCGCCAACGACCGTGTGTTGGGCACAGGCGCCACCGTCGCAACAGTCGGGGATCGGCTGGCCACGGCGCGCACGCTGCCGCTGTCTGACGGCGGCGTCGGAGCGGGTGGCGCAGGCGCTGGCAGATCGACATCGGCCGCCTTGCGGCGCGACCTGCTGGCCTCAAGGATCACGCGCATTGGCCCCGCTGCCTGGCGCTTGGCCCTTTCCATGGCCGCAGAAGCGGCTGCAGAGGCTTTGCTGCCCGCAACAGGCGTGACCGTCTGCGCGCGAGCCGACGTAGCGGCCAGCAACAGCACGGCACTGGCGGCCCAAATGCAATTCCACACGTCAACGCCTCCGGGGACTCTTCGCGGCTTGTGGCCGGCGGTCTGCGCACGGGCGCGGTGGGTTGACCACGCCGGGGCAGGGGTGGCAGGATTTTAGGGAGACGCGGGCCGCCCTGGCGACAGCAGATACACCAATGCGGGTCAACCTTGCGCCCGAACGGCGGCCCGGGTGAAAGCGGCCGCGCCGTGGCGAGCTGCACCGCACCCGCTGCCGTTGCGGCAACGGGACTTGCGTGATTCACGGAGCAAGCACGCGTGCAGTTCAGGCGCGCTGATGAAGACACAGTGGCGAAACCACCCGCCACTGGCCACCCGCCACTGGCCGCTACTTGAAGCCGACGCGGTCCAGCATCTGCTGCACGAGTGCCGTGTTGGCGCCGACCTTGGCAATCGGCACCGTCTCGGACTTGAATGGGCCCAGACTGGCCAGGGCTTCATTTGGTGCCGCACCGGCGACGACCGGGAATTCGTTGTTGCCGTCGGCGAAGTAGCGCTGTGCCGTGTCGCTGGCCAGGTACTCCAGGAACTGCACCGCTGCCGCCCGGTTCTTGGCATGGCGCGCAACAGCAGCGCCGGCGATGTTGACGTGCGTGCCCCAGCTCGACTGGTTCGGAAACATCACACCCAGCTTTCCCACCAGCGCGCGGTCTTCGGGTTTGGTGGACCGCAACAGCCGCGCGTAGTAGTACGAATTGGTCAGTGCCACGCCGCATTCCCCGGCTGCCACGCCCTTGATCTGGTCGGTGTCGCCGCCCTTGGGCGCACGCGCCAGGTTGGCCACAACACCCTTGAGCCACTCTTCGGTGCGCTGCGGGCCAGGTGTTCGAGCATCGAGCCGAACAGGCTCAGGTTGTACGGGTGCGAGCCGCTGCGCACGCAGATCTGGCCCTTTAGCGCCGGTGCGGCCAGCTTTTCGTAGCTGTCGACATCCGAGGGTTTCAGCCTGTTCTTGTCGT
>JANNGN010000477.1:0-4968 GCA_031403895.1 Rubrivivax sp.
GGCATGCCAAGCTACACGCAGTTCGTGGCCGGCATCAACGCCGCGCTGGACCATGTGCGCAGCCAACACAGCGGCAACGTGCTGCTGGTGTCCAGCGGCGGGCCCATCAGCACGGCGGTGGGCCAGGTGCTGGGCACGTCGGCCCGGACCACGATCGAACTCAACTTGCGCATCCGCAACAGCGCCATCACCGAATTTGCGTTCACGCCGAAGCGCCACATGCTGGTCAGCTACAACCATGTGCCGCACCTGGACGTGGCTGGGCGCGAAGGCTGGACGAGCTACACCTAACCATGCACCGCCGCTGACACGATGAGCCCGATGGCGATGCACATGCTGCCCACCACGATGGCCAGCGCGAGGTTTTTCTTCTCGATGATCTCGGCCCACAGGTCGTAAGGGGTGAGCTTGTCGATGAGGACGAAGCAGAGCCAGAAGATGCCCACGCCGATCAGCGCGAACAGGATCGAGCCGAAGAAGACGCCGGGTTTGAGCCACTCGATAGCCGTCATGTCTGGCCTCCTGCCTGGGTTGAGTCTGTCACTTGTGGCCGCCGCCGCCGCTGGAATAGCCGCCGTACGATCCGCCTGCGCTGCCACCACGATAGCCGCTGCCTGAACTGCGCTGGCACTGCTGGTATTCGGTGCTGGCAGCGCCGAAGGTGCGGCGCACGTCGGCGCAGCCGTCACTGCCACATTGCGCCAGCAGGATGACCAGGATCACGACAGCGACGATGATCACCACGACCTTGGCCACGCCGGCGGATTTGCCAGCCAGCGGCAGCACGTCGCGCTGCAGCGCGGCGCGCGAACCGGCGGCGATGCCGAAGGCGTCGGCGACGTCGCCCGCGTTCAGCGTCTGGCCCGCCGACCAGGTGACTTCGTTGCCCGTCTGTTCGCGCGACAGGCGTTTGTCACCGTCCCCACCCCGGCCTTCATAGTCCGTCAGCTGGGCGCGTTCTTCGCGCTGCACGCGCCAGTAGAACTCGCCTTGGACCCAGGTGACTTTCGCGGCGTAAGCCCAGCGTTTTTTGTAGCTGGCCGACTGCCACTGCGCCTGCTCGCCGCGCAGCGTGGGCGCGCCGGTGATGGGCTTGGCCCAGCTCCAGCCGTCGTTGCTGTCAACCAGAAAGGCAAAGCCCTGGGTGCGGTTGTAGAGCAGGTATTCGCGCCAGAAGGTGGTTTCTTCTTCGCTGTCTTCGGGGGTGTCGCAGCGCTCCTGGTAGCCCACCACCTGCCAGGGTTGCGGCGCACCGCCTAACGCCAGTGTTCCGGTGGTGCCGAGCGGGATCTGTGGCTCGGCGCCACGTTCACCGGCGTTGTTCTGCGCGTAGTGCTTGAGCTCACCGCCGACGCCCGCCGACAGGTCCACGACCGCGCTGCACTGCGGGCAGACGATGCTCTGCGTGGTGGCGAGCTTGACCGCGAGTGCGGTGCCACAACTCGGGCATTCGACGCTGCGGGAGCCGAGCGTCTTCTCGCTGGCTTCCTTAAGCCCGCTCATCAAGAGTTCGCTCAAGAGCACCGAGCGGCCCACGCTCCACTGCACCCGCGCCGGGTCGCTGGCGTCGAGAGTGGCCACTTCGCCGGCGCTGTTGCGCAAGTCGATGACGCTGAATTCGCCCGTCAGGTTTGGCGGCTGCGGCAGTTCGCCTTGCGCGGCAATGAGCTTGGCGCGCACCACCGACGCCGCGTCCCACACCCTGCCGTCGGCCAACACCCGCTGGCCGGCACGCAAAGCGTCGAGCGTGGGTGCATCCGCCGGCAGCGGCGCGTCAAAGGCGATGACGTAGGCGCCGTTGTCTTCGCTCAGCCATGCACTGCGGCCGTTGTCGAAGAGCGCATGCCACTCGTTCCAGGTGCCGCCCTCGTAGCCGTATTGCAGCCGGCCGACGAGCGTGAAAGACACGCCCTGGCGCGTGCCGCTGGCGCCCAGTTGCAGCGGGCTGTGGTCGTCAAAAAGTTCGGCGCTGATGCCGATGCGGCGCAGCGCGTCGCCGTCGCGCACCAGCGTGCTGCGGCAGAAGCTGCACACCGCAGTGCTCGACGCGGCCGATGCAAACTCGACCGGCGCCCCGCAGTTGGGGCACGCGGCGCGGTAGGCGCGCTGCGGGGACGTCGCCACTGTCGGGGTCTAGGGGCTCAGACCAGCTTCTTCAGCAACTCTGCCTTCTTGGCGGAAAACTCGTCCTCGGTCAGGATGCCCTTGGCCTTCAGGTCGGCCAGCTTTTCCAGCGTCGCCATGACTTCGTCGGGGCGCATCGCGGCGGGGGCCGCAGCAGCCACCTCGGCGGGCACGGCCTGCAGGCCCTTGCCCAACTGCTGTGCCATCACCTGCCCCAGCGCCACGCCCGCGCCCAGACCCATCGCGTCGCCGACCACGCCACTGCCACCACCACCACCGGCCGCGCCCTTGGCAAATTCAGGAATCGCCTGCGCCGTCTGGTACTGCATGAACCTGCCCATGTCGCCACCGACCATGCCCATGCCGATCTTCTGGTCCATGATCTTCTGCAACTCTTCGGGCAGGCTGACGTTCTGCACCGTCACGCTGGCCAGCACGAGGCCGAGCTTGGTGAATTCGGCGGCCGTCGCGTCCAGCAACTGCTTGGCAAATTCCACCTGGTTGGCGGCCAGGTCCAGGAAGGGCACGCCGCTTTGCGCCACCGCGTCGCTGATGTGCTGCAGCATCAGGCCGCGCAACTGGCCGTCCAGGTCTTCGACGGTGTAGCGCTCACGCGTGCCGCTGATGCTGGTGTGGAAGAGCTTGGCGTCGGCAATCGCGTAGGCGTAGTTGCCAAATGCGCGCAGACGGACAGCGCCGAAGTCCTTGTCGCGGATCGTGACGGGCTGCGTCGTGCCCCAGCGGCGGTCGATCTGCTGGCGCGTGCTGAAGAAATAGACATCGCTCTTGAAGGGGCTCTGGAACAGCTTGTCCCAGTTCTTCAGGTAGGTCAGCACCGGCAGCGTCTGCGTCGTCAGCTTGTGCATGCCAGGGCCAAAGACATCGGCGACCTGGCCTTCGTTGACGAACACCGCGACCTGGCTTTCGCGCACCGTCAGGCTGCCGCCGTACTGGATTTCATTGCCGGCCATGGGGTAGCGCCAGGCCAGCGTGCCGTCGCCGGATTCGGTCCATTCGAGGATGTCGATGAACTGTTTCTTGATGAAGTCCATCAGCGCCATGGCCTGCCTCCTTGCGTGCACGCCCCGGGTCTGAAGCGCGGCGGAATAATAAGCCTCAGCTATCTCAAGGCGAACGATGGGCAACACGGCATGGCAAGTGGCGGTGGTGGGTGCAGGCCCGGTCGGGCTGACGCTGGCGCTGCACGCAGCGCGGCTGTTGCCGCACGCGCAGATCACGGTCTTCGACGCCCGCCCCGCCGAGCGCGACCTGGCGGGTGACGCGCGGACCGACCCGCGCACGCTGGCGCTGTCGCTGGGCAGCGTGCAGTTCCTGCAACAGTTGCAGGCCTGGCCGGCTGCGGCTGCAGAGCCGATCCTGCAGGTACACATCTCGCAGGCGCCACCCAGCATGTCCACGTTCTGGGGTGAGCCCGAAGTGCGTTTGAGCGCGCAGGAGCTGGGTCTGCCGCAACTCGGCGCGGTGCTGGGCTACGGCGCGCTGTTGGCGCCGCTGCAGCGCGCCTGGGAAGTGGCGGTCGCAGCTGAGCCGGCACGGCTGCGCATGCGCTTCGGCACGCCGGTTGCAGCCATCAAGCCACTGCCTGACGGCGTGGAAGTGGACGCCGGCATTGCCGAGCGCTTTGACCTGGCGGTGGTGGCCGAAGGCGGGGTATTCAGCGAGCAGGCACTGAGCCCCGAGACGGCGCTGGTGTTTGACTACGCGCAGACCGCCTGGGTCGGCAGCGTCACGCTCGACGGTGCGACCCGAGGCATGGCCTTCGAGCGCTTCACGCGCCACGGCCCGGCGGCGCTGTTGCCCTTGCCCCAGCTGGCGGACGGCAAGGCCCGCGCCGCGTTGGTGTGGTGCGTGCCGCGCGGCGACGACCCGGTGGCGGGCTTGAACGACAGCCAGCGCCTGGCCGTGCTGCGCACCATCTTCCCGGCCGAGGCCGGGCACCTGGTGGGCATCAGCGCGCTCAAGTCCTTTGCACTCGGCCTGAACGCCGAGCGCACCCTGGTCAACGGCAGAACCGTGCGCATCGGCAACGCCGCGCAAACGCTGCACCCTGTTGCCGGCCAAGGCCTGAACCTGGGGCTGCGCGACGCGCATGAGCTGGTGGCGGTGCTGCGCTGGGCCGACGACATCGACAAAGCGCTGAAGCGTGCCGAATGGGCGCGCGCGGCCGACCGCTGGACGATGATCGCCGCCACCGACTTCCTGGCCCGCAGCTTCACCTGGAAACTGCCGGGCGCCGCCACGGCGCGCGGCATCGGCCTGGCCGCGTTGCAGGCGCTGCCGCCGGTAAAGGGGTGGTTGGCGCGGCGCATGATGTTTGGCAGCCGCTAAGGCTGCCCGTTCAGCGCTTGCGCTTCTCGATCACGCGCAGCGCCTCGCGCCGCGTCAGCGGCGACAACTGCGCGTGGTACTCGGTGCAGAAGGCCTGCACTTCGGCAGGCGCGGCGTAGGACCGTTCACGCAACGCCCAGCCCATGCCCTTGCGGATGAAGAATTCCTTCGCCATCGGACTGTTGCCCAGCGAAGGCAGGATGCAGTCGTACAGCAGCACCGCGTCAAAGCCCTGCTTCACAGCGCGCTGGCACAGCATGGCGGCGCGGCGCAGCCAGAGGTTGTCGGCAACGGCCCATTCGCGCAGAACGGGTTTCATCAGCGCCGGATGGCGCTGCAGCAAGAAGCCCAGCGCCTGGCCCGAGATCTCGTCGTTGTGGTCCCACCAGGCGCCGCTGACCAGCATCTCGTGCAGCATCGGCAGCCAGCGTTTGTCGGCCCACTTCTTGTGGCGCGCCAGGCGCAGCAAATCGAGCGCGGCGTAGCGCTCTTCGC
>JANNGN010000478.1:0-3399 GCA_031403895.1 Rubrivivax sp.
CCGAAGGCATAGACGGCGATGAAGCTGCTGATGACGGCGATGGGCAGCGTGAGGCCGGTGATGATGGTGCTGCGCCAACTGTGCAGGAACAGGAAGACGATGACCACCGTGAGCAGCGCACCTTCGATCAGCGTGTGGCGCAGGCCTGTCAGCGAGTCCTTCACGTAGTCGCTGCTGGCGTTGATGAGGCGCAACTCCACGTCGGGCGGCAAGGTCTTGCGAATCTCGTCCATCGCCTGCTTGGTGGCTTCGCCGACCATCACGATGTTGGCGTCCTGCTGCTTGAAGACGTTGAAGTTGATGGCACGCTGGCCGTTGATGCGCGCCATCGAATCAGGTTCACGCTCACGTTCAACCAGCGTGCCCAGGTCGGCCAGCGTCAACACCAGGTTGCCGCGACGCGCCACCACCAGGGCTTCGAACTGGCGCGGGTCGCGCACGCGGCCTTCCACGCGCAGCAGCGCGTCCTGCGTGTTGTCGCTGATCAAACCGACGGGCTGGTCGGCGTTGGCCGCGCCCAGCGCGCTGGCGATCTCGGCCGGCGTCACGCCGTAGGCGCGCAGACGCACGGGGTCCAGATCGACGCGCACTTCGCGCACCGTCAGGCCCTGGATCTCGACCCGCGCCACGCCTTCCACGCGCTGCAGTCGCTTGCCCACGGTCTGGTCGCCGATCAGCGAGAGTTCACGTGCGCTGCGGCTGACACAGGCCCCCTGGCCGACGCTTGCGCTGGCCGCCCCCTGAATGGGAGCCGCTGCCAACGACGGCCCGGCGCAACGGGCCACCAGCGCCATGTTCACCACCGGTTGGGTGTTGTCATTGTTCCAGCGCGCGATGCTGGGTTGCTTCACGTCGCGCGGGAACCCCGCCTGCACGGCGGCCACGCGGTCGCGCACATCCTGCATCGCCTTGCCCATGTCCGTGTCGAGCGAAAACTCCACGCTCATCGTGCCCTGCCCTTCACCACTGCGCGAGGTGATGCGCTTGACACCGGCGATGCTGTTGACGGCTTCTTCGATCGGCTTGATGACCTCGCGCTCCACCGCCTCCGGCGACGCGCCGGGGTAGCGCACTTCCATCCAGGCCACAGGAAAGCTGATGTCAGGCATCTGCTCGACGCCGAGCTTGCTGTAGCTGAACAGGCCCAGCACGCACAGTGCCACCATCACCATGGCGGCGAAGACCGGGTTGTTGATCGAGACGCGCGTGATCCACATCGCGGCCCCCTATTTGTTGATCGGGGTTGAAGCCGCAGCCGAAGCCACCGGCGCCGACTTCACCGCCACGATGCTCGCCTTGGCACCTTCGCGCAGGTTGTCGAAGCGCGCCGCCAGCACCTGGCTGGCGGGCGTCACGCCCTGCAGCACTTCGACGCGGCCTTCGCGTTCGTCGCGCCGGCCCAGCGTGACGGCGCGGCGCGCCAGCAGGCCGCTTTCGATGACCCACACATGGTCCTGGCCGCTGGTCTTGCCGAGTGCGGACGCGGGCAGCGTCAGGCGGTCCTTGTCGTCAGCCAGCGTGGCACGCGCCAGCGCGTACTGGCCCGCGCGCAGCTGTTCTGCGGGGTTCGCCAATTCGATCGTTACGCCGATGCTGCGTGTGCCCGGCTCGGCCGCTGGCGCAATGCGCGCCACGCGCCCGGCCACGGGTGTGTCCACACCCTCCACCTGCACCTGCACCGCCATGCCGGGGCTCAGACGCGCCACTTCATGGGTGCCGATGGTGCCGGCCAGTTCCAGCTTGCTGAGGTCAACGATGGTCAGCAACTGCTGCTCGACGCTGACCTTCTCGCCCGGCAGCGCATGGCGCTTGGCCACGATGCCAGAAATGGGCGCCAGCAGCGAGGCCTCGCGCAGCCCCACACGCGCTGTTTCCAGTGAGGCCTGCGCCGCATTCAGGTTGGCGCGTGCCGTGTCCATGCTGCCGCGCGAATTTTCCAGCGCGATGGCGCTGATGAACTGTTGCGCTGCCAGGCGCTCGTTGCTGGCGTGCGTGCGTTCGGCCTGCACCAGCGTGGCGCGGGCCGATTCGAGCATCGCGTTGCGCTCGGCGACGCGCGTATTCAGCTCGGCCAGTTCAATGCGGCCCAGCACCTGCCCGGCCTGCACGCGGCTGCCTTCGCTGACGTTCAGCGCCAGCAAGGTGCCGCTGGCCTTGGCGCGCACCATTGCCGTCCGTGGCGCCACCAGCGGGCCGGAAAATTCCACCCTGCCGGGCAGGCGCGCCATGCTCGGCTGCACAATTTCTCGCGGCACAAATTCCAGCGGCACATCGGGCTTCTTGTCGCCCATTTGCGCTGCCTTGGCGTCGGTCTTGGCCATCGCGCCGGGCATCGTCACCGCGCCCGTCATCACGGCGACACCGGCCGCTGTGGCGAGCACCAGCAGCGCCACCGCCGCACCGCTGAACAGCCATTTCTTTTTCATCACAGAACCCTTCGTATCCAGCTTGCCACCCACTGTACAAGCGCCGGCGCAGTGTAGGCAGTGAGCCCTGGCCGTGGACAGGGTTGCGATGAAGCGCGCAATGCGGGCGATGAACTGCAGCCGACCTGGATGGTGACGGCGGCCCTGGCCGGTTCGGGCGTCCTGCAGAGACTTGGCGCGCACCTGGTCTTCCTGCGCAGCTACTTTATGCGCCCCGAAATGCGGAAAATTCGGTCGCTCAATTGCGGCTACTGCTGGATGGCGGAAATCGCTGGCTTGATCAGCGTTGCCCTAAGCGCGCGGCCAACGTCAGGCAGTCAGCTTCTGGCAGTCAGCTTCAGGCAGTCAGCATCGGGGCCTGCGGCACGGGTGCTGCGGGCCGCTCCAGCAGCCCCATGCGGACACGCCCGCGGCCCGAGCCCTTGGCCTGATAACACGCGGCGTCGGCGCTGGCCAGCCACTGACCGGCGTGCGGCGCCAGGCTGGCGTCGATCTGCACCACACCCACGCTGGCGCCGATGGCCAGCCAGTGCCCTTCGTGGTCCACACCCAGCTTGCCGATGGCGCTGCACAGCTGTTCGGCACGCGCCAACGCGTCCGTGGCCGTGCAGTGGCACAGCAGCAGCGCAAATTCATCGCCGCCCAGGCGCGCCGCAGTGTCGCCGCCGCGCACATGGTCCTGCACAAGGGCCGCCACCTGCTTCAGCATCAGGTCGCCAGCGGCGTGGCCAGCCGTGTCGTTGATGCGTTTGAATTGGTCGAGGTCGATGAACATCAGCGCCGCTGGCGTGCCCGCGGCCTGCTCGTGCAGGGCGCGGTCCAGCGTCTCATCGAAAGCGCTGCGGTTGAGCAGGCGCGTCAGCGGGTCGTGCTGGGCCGACCAGGCCAGCCTTTCGTGCGCCGCGCGTTGCGCCGTCACGTCTTCCAGCAGCCAGATGGTGCCGGCGCCCGATTCCCGCGCATCCACCGGCCG
>JANNGN010000479.1:0-3411 GCA_031403895.1 Rubrivivax sp.
GTGCTGCCGTAGCCCACCGTGTCACCCGGCTGCAGAGACTGTGTGGCGATCAGGCGCGAACGCAGCGTCATCGCCGGCAGCAGGCCCCAGTGCGCGCTGTCGTGCGCCGGAAAGTCTGGCGCGCTGCCGTAGATCAGGATGCCGGCACGCACCCAGTCGTTCCGCAACGGGTGGCGCAGGATCGCGGCGCTGTTGCTCAAGGACCGTTCACCGGGCAGGTCTTGCGTGGTGGACTCGAACAGCGCGACCTGCGGCGCAATACCCTTGCCACTTTCAGCAGCCGTGTCGGCATCGGAGAAGTGCGTCATCAGGGAAATCTCGTCCACCTGCGGCAGGGCTTGCAGCCGTGCGTAGGCGCTGCGGAAGGACTCGGGCCTTAGCCCCAAACGGTTCATGCCGCTGTTCAGCTTCAGGAAGACGCGGTGCGGTGCTTGGGTCTTGTGCGCGGCCAGCCAGTCGATCTGTTCAGCGCAGTGCACGACGTGCCACAGCCCCAGGCGCGAACACGACTCCAGGTCGCGCGGCTCGAAGCAGCCTTCCAGCAACAGGATCGGGCCGCGCCAGCCGAGGGCGCGCACCGCTGAAGCTTCCGCCAAATCCAGCAGCGCAAAACCGTCCGCGCCGCGCAGGCTTTCAAAGACGCGTTCGATGCCGTGGCCATAGGCATTGGCCTTCACCACCGCCCATACACGCGCACCCTGCGCAGCAGCCCGCGCACGCGCCAGGTTGTGCACCAGTGCGGCGCCGTGGATGAGGGCTTCGATCGGGCGCGGCATGGTGTGTACTCCTGCATCTGCGGTGAGTCTGTCCGCCAGGGGCCCATGCTATAACCCGCCCGCCCACGATACGGAGACACACCAGTGGCGGCCATCTGGACCGCCGCGGCGCAGCGCGCGAGACGATGAAAAAAGGCTTCTCGACCATCATGTCGGCGCAGTTCTTCAGCTCGCTGGCCGACAACGCATTGTTGGTGGCAGCGGTGGAGCTCTTGCGCTTGAGCAACGCGCCGGCCTGGCAGACGCCGGCCCTGGCGCCGATGTTCGCGCTCTTCTACGTCGTGCTGGCGCCCTTTGTCGGCGCCTTTGCAGACGCGGTGCCCAAGGGGCGCGTGATGTTCATCTCCAACACCATCAAGGTGGCGGGCTGCCTGATGATGCTGTTTGGCGGCCACCCCTTGCTGGCCTACGCCGTGGTGGGCCTGGGCGCAGCGGCCTACTCGCCCGCCAAGTACGGCATCCTGACCGAACTGCTGCCGGCGTCATTGCTGGTCAAGGGCAACGGCTGGATCGAAGGCCTGACGGTGGGCTCGATCGTGCTCGGCATCCTGCTCGGCGGCCAGCTCGTGGGGCCCCGCATGTCGGGCATGCTGCTGGGCTTCGACTTGCCGATGTTGACGACGTCGATCGACACCGCGCCTGAAGCCGCCATCTCGGCGATCGTCTTCCTGTACGTCATCGCCGCCATCTTCAACCTCTACATCCCGCGCACGACGGCGCCGCTGCAGCCGATGGAGCGCCGCGTGACGCTGCTGGTGCGCGACTTCTCGCACTGCAATGCGCGCCTGTGGGCCGACAAGCTGGGGCAGATATCGCTGGCCACCACCACGCTGCTGTGGGGCATCTTCGGCAACCTGCGGCTGATCGTGTTTGCCTGGGCTGCAGCCGCGCTGGGCTACGGCACCACACAGGCGTCGAGCCTGGCCGGCGTGGTCATCATCGGCTCGGTGTTCGGTGCCGTCACGGCGTCGATGACGATGCGGCTGGACCGCGCGACGAGCGTGATTCCGATGGCCATCTTCGTGGGCTTTTTGATGATGGGGCTGAACCTCATCACCAACGTCTGGGTGGCAGCACCCTTCCTGGTGCTGCTGGGCGGCCTGTGCGGTTTTCTGATCGTGCCGATGAACGCGCTGTTGCAGCACCGCGGCCACAACCTGATGGGCGCAGGGCGATCGATTGCGGTGCAGAACTTCAACGAGCAAGCCTGCATCCTGGGCCTGGGCGCGTTCTATGCGGGCATGACGAAGTTCGGGCTCTCGGCCTTCGGCGCCATCACCATCTTCGGCCTCGTGGTGGCCGCCACGATGGAACTCATCCGGCGCTGGCACAAGCGCAACGCGGTGCTGCACCGCGAAGAGGTCGAGCGGCTGCTGGCCATCGCGCGCAGCGACCATCCTTGAGGCCCGGCTGATGGCTGGCCATTCCGCGCAGCCCACCGGCGCGCCACACGCCACGCCGCACGCCACGATGTGGCCCGCGCTGGCGCTGATGCTCAACGCCTTCACCTGGGGCGTGTCGTGGTGGCCCTTCCGGCAACTGCACACGCTGGGGCTGCACCCGCTGTGGGCGACGGTGCTGATCTATGCCGTGGCGGTGTTGGCGATCACGCTGTGGCGGCCCGGCGCCTGGCTTGACCTGGCGCGCACGCGCACGCTGTGGCTGCTGGTGCTGGCCGCCGGCACCACCAACGCCACCTTCAACTGGGCCGTGACGGTGGGCGACGTGGTGCGCGTGGTTCTGCTCTTCTATCTCATGCCGCTGTGGGCGGTGCTGCTGGCGCGGCTGCTGCTGCACGAAGCGATGACCCGCGCCGCGCTGCTGCGCGTGGCGCTGGCACTGCTGGGCGCAGCCGTTGTGCTGTGGCCCGAACAGGGCGGCCTGCCCGTGCCGCGCACGCTGGCTGAATGGCTGGCGGTGCTGGGCGGCTTCAGCTTTGCGCTGAACAACGTGATGCTCAGGCGTGAAGCCCACCAGCCCGAAGCTGCACGCGCGCTGGCAATGTTCCTGGGCGGCGCGGTGGTGGCGGGTGTGCTGGCCAGCGCACTCTCGGCGCACGGCACGGTGCCACTGCCGCCAGCGCCAGCGGCCCTATGGATCGCCGGTGCGCTGGCGATGGGTGCGGCATTCCTGGTCGGCAACATGGCGCTGCAATATGGTGCAGGCCGCCTGCCGGCTAACGTGACGGCGGTGGTGATGATCACCGAGGTGCTGTTTGCATCCGGCTCGGCGGTGGCGCTGGGTGCAGGCACGTTGACGCCACAGCTGCTGCTGGGCGGCGCGCTGATCGTAGGCGCCACGCTGCTGTCGGCGCGGGCTTGAGCGCAGAACCAGTCAGGCGCTCAGTCGCAGCCGCTGGCCGGCTGCGCGCGTTGCCGCAGACCGTGGTGGACCATCAGGCGCTGCAGTGCCTCTTCGTCCAGCGGCTTGCCCAGGTAGCCGTCGCAACCGGCCAGCGTGCCGCGCACGCGGTCGATTTCGGAGTGGTGAGCAGAAACCATGAACACCGACGAGGTCAACGCCGACGCCGCATCCTGGTGGCGCTTGATGTGCTGGCACAGCGCCAGGCCGTCGAGCTGGCTGCCGGTGCCGAGCTCGAGGTCGAGGAAGACGAAGTCGTAATTCCGCTTCGACA
>JANNGN010000480.1:0-2583 GCA_031403895.1 Rubrivivax sp.
GCGCAGGCGCTGCAGATAGCCCTGCGGCGGCACCAGCACGCCGGTGCTGCCGGCGACCGGCTCCACGATGACGGCGGCCAGCGTGCTGGCGTCGTGCAGCGCCACCAGGCGTTCGATGTCGTCGGCCAGGTCGGCACCAAATGCAGGCTGGCCGTCGCTGTAGGCGTTGCGCGCCAGGTCGTGCGTGTGGCGGATGTGGTCCACGCCGGGGAGCATCGTTCCGAAAGCCTTGCGGTTGCCGACGATGCCACCGACCGAGATGCCGCCAAAGTTGACGCCGTGGTAGCCCCGTTCACGGCCGATCAGCCGCGTGCGCGCCGCGTCGCCACGAACGCGGTGGTAGGCCAGCGCCATCTTCAGCGCCGTGTCCACTGCTTCGGAGCCCGAGTTGGTGAAGAACACCTTGCCCATGCCGGCCGGTGCGATCTGCGCCACGCGTTCGGCCAGCTCGAAGGCCTTCGGGTGCGCCATCTGGAAGGGCGGGCAGAAGTCCATCTCTGCCGCCTGCTGCTGGATGGCCTGCACGATGCGTGGCCGCGCGTGGCCGGCATTCACGCACCACAGGCCGGCGACGCCGTCCAGCACCTGGCGGCCGCTGTCGTCCCAGTAATGCATGCCCAAAGCACGGGTCAGCAGGCGGGGTGCCTTCTTGAACTGGCGGTTGGCGGTGAAGGGCATCCAGTAGGCGGCCAGCGCAGCGGGCGAAATCGCGGCAGCCGTGGCGCCGATGCTCTCGGCGGCGTGCATCAAGGCGGCGTCAATGGCTTTGTTCATGGCAGCTCCTGGTGGGGTGGGCGCTTTCAAAAGCGTGCCCGGACGGGCAGTCTAGTCAAGGCGGGGTGCGGATAGCGAAAGAAGAGGCGGCGCTGCCTTCGCCACCTGCCCGCAAAGGTAGGTCCAGACGAAGCAGGCAGCCGCATAACTCGTCAGTTCAGCGTGGTCGTAGGGCGGCGAAACTTCCACACAATCCATGCCCACGAAGGGCAGGTCTGCCAATTCTTCGAGCACGCTGAGCACCTGGTTGGTGCTCAGCCCACCCGGCTCGGGCGTGCCGGTGCCAGGCGCAAAGGCGGGGTCCAGGCAGTCGATGTCCAGGCTCAGATAGACGGGCGGGTTGCCGTGCGCGGCCAGGCGCGCCCGAATGGCACTCAGCACCGGCGCCAATTGCGCTGGCGACTCCAGGCCGCGCAACTGGCGCGCAGTGAAGATCTGGCCGCCACGCGCCTGCACGTAGTCGCGCGCTGCGCGCTGCCCGGCTGAACGGATGCCCAGCTGGGTGAAGCACGCGTCGATGACCAAACCTTCCTGCATCGCTTCATAAACCCAGGTGCCGTGACCGCTGGGTTCGCCGAAGTGCTTGTCCCAGGTGTCGCAATGGGCGTCGAAGTGGATCACCGCCAGCGGGCAGCCGAAATGCGTGCGGTACTCGCGCAGCAAGGGCAGCGTGATGGAGTGGTCGCCGCCGATCCAGGCCATGTGGTGGGCTGCTATCAGCTTGGCGGCCTGCGACTGCAGCGCTTCGCGCATGCCGGCCAGTGAGGTGTTTGGCAGCAAGAGGTCACCGGCGTCGCCCAGGTGCGATGCGGGCGTGACGTTGAAATGCGGATGCACGCCGTCGCACAGCATGTGGCTGGCCTGCCGAATGGCGCGCGGGCCCATGCGCGCACCGGGTCGGTTGGTGGTGGCACCGTCCCAGGCCACACCCGCCAAGGCAAAGGGTGTGGAGGCGCCAGGCGCACCGACTTTCATGAAGCGCTGGTCAGAGAGAAAGGCGAAGGTTGACACGCGGGGGCTCGGCGGCAAGTGACGCTGGATCATAAGGATCCGAACCGGCAATCCGCCGTTGCGCCATACCGTCAAGCCTGCATCCGTCGGCCAGCAGCGGCGGTGCGGCGGGTTCGCCTTGCTCGGCGGTGGGCTGCTGCCGGCATTGCGCAAACTCGGCCGCTGGGAGAGGTCGTCGGAGAGCTGGAATCGGCGATAAAGCAAGCCCCTGAAGACGAACTTGAGTCACTCAGTGCGTCAACCAGGACGGCTCCCGCAAGGCCCCCATGCTCGAGCACGAGCCTCTCATCAAGCGGCACGAGACAAAGCCCAGACCGTGAAACTGTGCCCGTCGCTAAACCTTACAGCAGTCGTGCATGGCCCCCGACGCCGCCTTACAGATCAACCACTTGAATGTGTGGCCCGGCCTTTGCTTTGGGCTCCGGCGTAAGTTTTGTCGCCACCCAAACCTCCAAGGGAAACCTCCATGTCAAAGTTCCTGAAGTCTTTCAAGACTACCGTCGCCGCCAGCCTTTTGGCCTTGAGTGGTGTTGCATCAGCCGTCCCCATGACTTACGGCATAACGGTATCGGGTGGCTGGTTCGACAGCAACGGCACCCCCTTCGGCATGTCTCTTTCGCCCACCCTGACGGGGTCGATCACGGTCGACAACACCATCGCCGGCATTGCCGGCATGCTGGACTTCGAACTGACCACCGGGTCCCAAACCTGGACCGAAACGGAGTTCGTCGGGTTGAACGCTGCCTCATTGACCTACAACAGCAGCGGAACGCTGATTCAGTTCGACCTCCAATTCTT
>JANNGN010000481.1:0-1525 GCA_031403895.1 Rubrivivax sp.
CGGGGAAGCGCGCCATGACCTCGCTGGCCACGCGCAGCGACAGCCGCGTCTTGCCCAGGCCGCCCATGCCCAGCAGCGTGAGCAGCCGCACGTTGGCCAGCTGCGCCTTGACCTCGCGCACTTCGCGCTCGCGTCCAACGAAAGACGTCACCTGTAGTGGCAGGTTGTTGGGCACCTCTTGTACCGGGCGCCATTGGTCGTCGTGGCGCACCACCTGGTAGGCCTTGTCGCCATCGGCCGGTGTGGCAAAGGCGCTGTGTGCGTTGCCGGCTTCGAACAGCTCGATCGGCTCGGCCAGGCCCTTGAGCTGCCAATGGCCATGCGACTGGATCTGCAGCGGCGTGTCCACCAGCGCGGCGCGCGCCTCGGGTGTGAGCAGCGTCTGCCCGCCTTGCTCCACCGACATCACACGCGCCGCGGTCGGCTTGGCCAGGCCGTCGACTTCCAGCGGCTTGGCGCCACGCGCCACATCGTCGGCACTGTTTTCGCGCAGCAAAACGGCGCCGACATGCAGCCCGGCGCGCGCCTTCAGCGGCAGCGTCAAGCCCCCCAGCGCCGCGTGGTACTCGTGCGCATAGTTGACCGCGTCGTCGGCGCTTTCGAAGAGCAGCAGCATGCCGTCGGTCTTGTCGATCTCGCGGCCACGCCACACCGGCAGCAGGTCACGCGCCAGCCGGTCGTGCGCGGCCCACAGCTCGGCCATCGCGGCGTCGCCCAGGCGTTCGGTCAATTGCGTGCTGTCGACCACGTCGGTCAGCAGCAGGGCATGGGTTGCGGTCATCAGGCGCGCCGTGGGGCAATGAGCGGATGCTAGCGGGGGATGACGCAGGAGGACCTGGGGTTGAACCTGGGTGTGGGTTGGGGTCAGGTCTTGAATCTTTCCAAGGATGCCAACATCAGGACCCGCCCGTTCCGATGCCCCCCGAACGCTTCGCCACCGCGCCTGGCGCCTCGACGCGGGCACGCTCAAATCGCGCCACGGCTTTGCTGGCCCATGACACTGTGCGGCCGAGTTCGGCGGCCATGTGGGTCAGCGTCAACCCGCCTTCGCGATGACCCCGGTAGAGCGCCTCCTCTACGCTGCCAGCGATCTTCAGCCAATCCGCCACCGTCTTCGACGACGTTCCGCGCTGCGCCTTCGGGATGTTGCGATCGCCCGCAGCCGTGCGGCTGACCAGCGTCTGCATGCGCAGCACGAACGCCTCGTCGCCCAGGTAAATTTGCTGTCGCAAGCCTTCGTCCCACAGCCGCGTGTCGGGTGCAGCGGCCACCCAATCGGCGTAGCCGGATGCAGCGGCGCTGTGATCGCGCGCGGTGTTGACGTCACGCCCCAGAATGAAACGGTGCAGCCCCGGCGTGTCAAGCCACGGCGGCGCGCTCTGAAGCCCGGTGTGCGCCAGATAGCTCGACCACAGCCACTGCCCAGCATGGGCCACCACGCGCGCACGTACGGGGTTCAGTTCGACATAGCGGCACAGCTCCAGCAAGTGTGCGTCGCGGTCGACCAGGATGGCCTTGAAGCGGC
>JANNGN010000482.1:0-2759 GCA_031403895.1 Rubrivivax sp.
TTCATCAGCCCACGCCGCGTGCGCGAATGGCGCGACATCCATTCGCAGTTGCACACCGTGGTCGCCGAGCAGGGCTGGCGGCTGAACACCAGCCCAGCCACCTATGAGCAGGTGCATCTGTCGCTGCTGGCAGGGCTGCTGGGCAACATCGGCTGCAAGAGTGACGACGAAGACTGGTACCTGGGCGCGCGCGGCATCAAGTTCTGGCGTCACCCGGGCACGCACCTCAGCAAGAAGCCGGCTCGCTGGTTGATTGCGGCTGAACTGGTGGACACGGCGCGTCTTTTCGGCCGTGGGCTGGCGGCGATCGAGCCGCAGTGGATCCCGCCCATGGCCGGCCACTTGTTGAAGAAGCAGCTGCTGGAGCCGCACTGGGAAAAGAAAGCCGGCGAGGTGGTGGCGCTGGAGCGCGCCACGCTCTACGGCATCGTCATCTACAACAACAAACGCGTGAACTTTGGCAATGTCGATCCGGTGGCAGCGCGCACCGTCTTCATTCGCGAAGCGCTGGTGGCCGGTGATTGGGACACGCGGCTGCCCTTCCTGGCGCACAACCAGAAGCTCATCGCGCAAGTGCAAGAGCTTGAACACAAGGCGCGCCGCCAGGACGTGCTGGTGGACGACGAGTTGATCCACGCCTTCTACGACCAGCAACTGCCCGCCGACATTCACAGCGGCGCTTTGCTGGAGCGCTGGCACCGCGAAGAGATCAAGCGCAACCCGAAGCCGCTGCACCTGACGCGCGACGAGTTGATGCGCCACGAGGCCGCCGGCATCACGACAGTGGCGTTTCCGAAGACGCTGCGGCTGGGCGGCATCGACTGCGCGGTCAGCTACCTGCACGAGCCCGGCGACGCGAAGGACGGCATCACGGTGGCGGTGCCGATCTACGCCCTCAACCAGGTCAGTGAAGAGCGTTGCGAATGGCTCGTGCCCGGCATGCTGCAGGCCAAGGTGCTGGCGCTGGCGAAGACGCTGCACCAGCGCCCGCGCTCGCGCCTGGTGCCGCTGCCCGACTACGCAGCCGAGTTCTGCACCAGCGTGCCCTTCGCGCAGGGCGCCTTTGTGGACGCGCTGCTCAAGCACGTGCGCGAGCGCACGCAACTGGCGGTGCAGCGCAACGACTTCAAGCTGGAGCAACTGCCGCCGCACCTGTTCATGAACTTCCGCATCAATGATGAACACGGCCGCCAGCTCGGTGCGGGGCGCGACCTGGCGGGGCTGAAAGCAGAACTCGGGTCGCAGGCGCGCAGTGCTTTCCAGGCCTTGGCGGCGTTGAAGGTGGCAGCTGCGCCCGCAGCGCTTGCCGAGCCACCCGGAGGCGCCACCGGGCCGGTGCGTGTGAAGGCCGAGATCGTTCCAGCCGCCGCAGAAGTGGCCGCCGCACAAAGCTACACCGGCTGGACCTTTGGTGAACTGCCCGAGCTGATGGAGGTGCGGCGGGGCACGCAGGTGCTGGTCGGCTTTCCGGCGCTCATCGACTGCGGTGCGCACGTGGAAATCGAAGTCTTCGACGAACCGGAAATCGCCGCCACGCGCCACCGCGCCGGCCTACGCCGCCTGTTGGCGCTGCAACTGCGCGAACCGCTCAAGTTCCTGGAAAGGAACATCCCGGAACTGAGCAAGATGGCCGCCAGCTACATGGCCCTGGGCACGCTGGAAGAACTGCGAGATCAGGTGATCGACGTGGCCCTGGACCGCGCTTTCCTGGCCGAGCCCCTGCCCACCGACGAAGCCGCCTTCAGGCGTCGCCTGGAAGAAGGCCGCGCGCGCTTGAACCTGATCGCCCAGGAAGTGGCGCGCCAGGCCCAGGCCGTGTTGACCGAGTACGCGGCCGCGCTGCGAAAACTCAAGGACAGCAAGCCGGGCAAAGACGTGGCCGACGATGTGCAGGCCCAGCTGCAGCGCCTGGTGCCGAAGCGCTTTCTGGCGCAGACCGAGTGGGCCGCGCTGCTGCATTTGCCGCGCTACCTGAAGGCCGTGGTGCTGCGCCTGGACAAGCTGCGCGCCGACCCCGCGCGCGACAGCATCCGGCTGAGCGAACTGCGCCCGCTGGAGCAACGCTGGGTGCGCCGCCTGGCTGAGCTGAAAGGCGTCAACCATGCCCGCATGGATGAATACCGCTGGCTGCTGGAAGAGCTGCGCGTGAGCCTCTTTGCGCAGGAGCTGCGCACGCCGCAGCCGGTGAGCGCGAAGCGGCTGGACAAGGCCTGGGCTCAGATGCTGGGCTAGATCTCCCTGTCGTTCGATCGAGCATTCGTTTTGCAAATGACAATGATTCGCGTTACGATCAAGCAATCGACAACTGCCTGAACCGAGCACCGCGACATGATCTTGAATCTGAACCACCTCTCGTTGACCCGCCGCGCGCTCATCGCCGCGACGGTGCTGACCGCCGCCCTCTCGGCCCCTGCGCAGGCGCAGGCTCAGGCGCAGGACAGGGTGCTGAACCTGTACTCCGCCCGCCACTACCAGACCGACGAAGCGCTGTACGACAACTTCAGCAAAGCCACTGGCATCCGCATCAACCGGATCGAGGCTGACGACGCCGGCATCCTGGCCCGGCTCAGCGCCGAAGGCAGCGCCAGCCCCGCCGACGTGATCCTGCTGGTGGACGCAGCCCGCCTCTGGCGCGGTGAACAGGACGGCCTGTTCCAGCCCGTCAAGTCGGCACTGCTGGAGCAACGCATACCCGCCCAGTTCAGGGGCGGCGAAACGGCGCAGGGCGCGCAGTGGTTTGGCATGTCCACGCGCGTGCG
>JANNGN010000483.1:0-4694 GCA_031403895.1 Rubrivivax sp.
CAGGTCGGGCCGGAGATGCGGCGCGGCATTGGCGAACTCGACGGCGAAGGCGAAGCCACTGGCGGCGTGATCATCATGCGTTCGGGCAAGAACGCGCTCGAGACCATCGAGGCCGTGAAAGCCAAGATCGCCTCGCTGCAGGCCAGCCTGCCGGACGGCGTGCAGATCGTGCCCACCTACGACCGCTCTGGCCTCATCAACCGGGCCGTTAGCAATTTGCGCGACAAGCTGCTTGAAGAGTTCATCGTCGTCGCGCTGGTGTGCCTGGTGTTCCTGTTCCACCTGCGCTCGGCGTTTGTCGCCATCGTGTCGCTGCCGCTCGGCATCCTGGTCAGTTTCATCGTTATGCACTACCAAGGAGTGAATGCCAACGTGATGTCGCTTGGCGGCATCGCGATCGCCATCGGTGCGATGGTCGATGCGGCGGTGGTGATGATCGAAAACGCGCACAAACACATCGAGGCCTGGCACCACGCCAACCCCGGGCAGAAGCTGCAAGGCGACACGCAGTGGCGCGTGATTGGCGACGCCGCAGCCGAGGTCGGCCCGGCGCTGTTCTTCTCGCTGCTGATCATCACGCTGTCGTTCATCCCGGTGTTCAGCCTGGAGGCGCAGGAAGGCCGGCTCTTCTCGCCCATGGCCTTCACCAAGAGCTATGCGATGGCGGCATCGGCCGGCCTGGCGGTGACGCTGGTGCCGGTGTTGATGGGCTACCTGATCCGCGGGCGCATCCCGGACGAGCGGCGCAACCCGCTGAACCGGCTGCTGATAGCGCTGTACCGGCCGCTGCTGAACGGCGTGCTGGCCTGGCCGCGTTTGACCGTGGTGGTGGCGCTGGCCGTGCTGGCCAGCACGGTCTGGCCGATGATGCAGATCGGCGGTGAATTCATGCCGCCGCTGGACGAAGGCGACCTGCTCTACATGCCGACCGCGCTGCCCGGCCTGTCGCCCGGCAAGGCGAGCCAGTTGCTGCAGCAGACCGACCGCCTGATCAAGACGCTGCCCGAAGTCGAGTCGGTGTATGGCAAGGCCGGCCGCGCAGAGACGGCCACCGACCCGGCGCCGATGGAGATGTTTGAGACCACCATCCAGTTCAAGCCCAAGAGCCAGTGGCGCGCCGGCATGACGAGCGACAAGCTGGTCGAGGAACTGGACCGCATCGTCAAGGTGCCGGGGCTGTCGAACATCTGGGTGCCGCCGATCCGCAACCGCATCGACATGCTGGCCACCGGCATCAAGAGCCCCGTGGGCGTGAAGGTGGCCGGCGCCGATTTGAAGGAAATCGACCGCATTGCCGGCGAGATCGAACGCGTGGTGAAGAACGTGCCCGGCGTGAGCAGCGCGCTGGCCGAACGCCTGACGGGTGGGCGTTATGTCGATGTGACGATCAACCGCGACGCCGCCGCCCGCTTCGGCATGAACATCGCCGACGTGCAGTCGTTCATCAGCACCGCAGTGGGGGGCGAGAACGTCGGCGAAACCATCGAAGGCCTGCAGCGCTTTCCGATCAGCGTGCGCTATCCCCGCGAGACGCGCGACTCCATCGACAAGCTGCGCCGGCTGCCAATCCTGACTACCAGCGGTGCGCGCATCACGCTGGCTGACGTGGCCGATGTGCGCATCAACGACGGCCCGCCGATGCTGCGCAGCGAGAACGCGCGGCTGGCCGGATTCGTCTATGTCGATATCCGCGGGCGGGACCTGAAGTCGGCGGTGTTGGATATGCAGCGCGCGGTGGCCGATGGC
Source organism: Rubrivivax sp. (assembly GCA_031403895.1). Lineage (GTDB taxonomy): Bacteria > Pseudomonadota > Gammaproteobacteria > Burkholderiales > Burkholderiaceae_C > Rubrivivax. Next base: position 1,747 of record JANNGN010000483.1, read on the forward strand.
GTCAAGCTGACGCCCGGCTATTCGGTGTCGTGGTCGGGCCAGTTTGAATTTCTGGAGCGCGCCACTGCCAAGCTGAAGGTGGTGGTGCCGTTCACGCTGCTCATCATCTTCGTGCTGCTGTACCTGACATTCAGGCGCTTTGACGAAGCGCTGCTGATCCTGCTGACCCTGCCCTTCGCGCTGGTCGGCGGCTTCTGGCTGCTCTACCTGCTGGGCTACAACCTGAGCATCGCAGGCGCCATCGGTTTCATCGCGCTGGCTGGCGTGGCGGCCGAGTTCGGCGTCATCATGTTGCTGTACCTGAAGCAGGCCTGGGACGCGCGCCTGGCGCGTGGCGAGGCCGATGGCGAGGCGCTGCTGGGCGCCATCCGCGAAGGCGCCGTGCTGCGCGTGCGGCCGAAGGCGATGACGGTGGCCGTCATCATCGGCGGCCTGCTGCCCATCATGTTCGGCAGCGGCACCGGGTCGGAGGTGATGCAGCGCATCGCAGCGCCAATGGTCGGCGGTATGGTCACGGCACCGCTGCTGTCGATGTTCGTGGTGCCTGCGGTGTACCTGCTGATGCGCAAGCCGCAGGCGCGGCGCAGGCGCGGCCTGGCGTTCTGGCGGGCGCAGCGGGCGACTGAGTCGGCCGAGTGACCACGCGCCGAGCGTTGCCGCACCAGCCGATCAAGCCATGGCCTGAAGCGACGCGATCAGCGGGCAGCTCACGGTGCCCCGGCTCGCGGCGCAGCGGTCCACCAGCTTGGCCAATACCGCTTCGATACGCTTCAGGTCCTGCAGGCGCAACCGCACGTCGGCCAGCTTGTGCGCTGCAATCGTGCGTGCCTGCGAACAGCGCGTGCCGTCTTCCAGCTGCAACAGCTGGCTGATTTCGTCCAGCGTGAACCCCGTGCGCTGGGCAGACTTGATGAAGCGAACGCGCGCCACTTCAGCGTGGCCATAGCGCCGTATGCCGCCCTGGGGCCGCAGCGGTGCGGCCAGCAGCGCCTTGCGCTGGTAGAAGCGGATCGTCTCGACACTCACCGCTGCCGCCTGGGCAAGGCCGCCGATCGTGAAGCCGTCGTTGCTGCGTTCCATTTTGCTTGACTCCGTACTCAAGTACGGACTTAAGCTTAAGCCATGCAATCCAAGCCAGCCACTGCGACGCTGCCACCGCCCAACCCGGCAGCACGAAGCGCGTTGCTGGCTGCGGCGATGGCGGCGCTGCTCGCCTCGACCTGCTGCCTGGGCCCGCTCGTGCTGCTGGCCCTGGGCGTATCCGGTGCGTGGATCGGCAACCTGACGGCGCTCGAGCCCTACCGGCCACTGTTCGTCGGCGTGGCACTCGTCGCGCTGGTCTTTGCGGCGCGCCGCATCTGGCGGCCCGCAGCCGCCTGTGCGCCAGGCGAAGTCTGTGCGGTGCCCACGGTGCGGCGCGGCTATCGGCTGATGTTCTGGGGCGTCGCGGCGCTGGTGCTGCTAGCGCTGGCCTTCCCTTACCTGGCCCCCCTCTTCTACTGAAAGGCGAAGGCGATGAATGCGCTGCTGCTTGTGCTGATGACGCTGGCCCTGATGGCGGCTACGCCGGCCTGGTCGGCCCCCAGAACGATCACGCTGTCGGTGCCGACGATGGACTGCGCGGCCTGCCCGATCACCGTCAAGAAGTCGCTAACCCGCGTTGCTGGCGTCAGCAAGGCCGAAGTGGACTTCGACAAGCGTCAAGCGATCGTGACCTTCGACGACGCCATGGTCAGCGTCGAAACCCTGACGCAAGCGACCCGCAATGCAGGTTACGCCTCGACCTTGGCGGGCGCACCGAAATGAGCGAAGTCGTTCTCGAATCGACGCTGACCTGCCCACAGTGCGGCCACCTCAAGACAGAGCGCATGCCCACCGACGCCTGCCAGTGGTTCTATGAATGCGAGCAATGTCACGCAGTGCTGCGCCCGCTGGCAGGCGACTGCTGCGTGTTCTGCTCTTACGGCACCGTGCCCTGCCCGCCCATTCAGCAGCAGGGCGGCGCGGGGCGCTGCTGCGGCTGACAAGGCCCACCAGGAGCGCTGTCAACAGCTGACACGCCCAGACCAGGGCTGCGCGCGTTTCTCCGCCAACGCCGGTTGCCGTCAGCGGCCTCGAACGCTTTCAGGCCCGCAACACCACCAGCGCACGCTCCATGCCGCCCTGCGTGATGGACAGCATGGCCTGCTCCAGCACAGCGGGCTTGGGATGGAAGGCGATCGACAAGCCCGCCACCGCCATCATCGGCAGGTCGTTGGCGCCGTCACCCACTGCAATGGTCTGCTCGGGTGCGATGCCCATCAGCTCGGCCACTTCCAGCAGCACGCGGCGCTTTTCGGCGCCGTCCACCACATCGCCCCAGGGCCGTGGCATCAGCTGGCCGGTGAGCCGGCCGTCGGTGATCTCCAGCATGTTGGCGCGCGCAAAGTCCAGCTTCAAGCGGCTGCGGACACGTTCGCTGAAAAACGTGAAGCCGCCTGAGACCAGCAGCGTCTTCAGCCCCGCCGCCTGGCAGGCCCGGACGAAGGTTTCGACGCCAGGGTTGATCTGCAAGTGCTGCGAATACACCGCTTCCAGCGCCGACACCGGCACGCCGCGCAGCAGCGCCAGGCGCTGGCGCAGGCTGTCCTTGTAGTCGGCAATCTCGCCGCGCATGGCGGCTTCGGTGATGGCCGCGACTTCGGCCCTGCGCCCGCAAACGGCGGCGATCTCATCGACACACTCGATGTTGATGAGTGTGGAGTCCATGTCGAAGGCGATGAGCTTGAAGCTGCGCAGGTTCAACGGTGGCTCGAAGCCGCGCACGAAGAGGCCGGGTTCGATCTCGCGCGCGTTCATGGCTGACGTCAACCCACCGTCACCGGCACGATGGTCATGGTGTCGTTGCCGAAAATGTCGATCACCTTCACCGCCACCTGATAGCGGCCGGGCCGGGCGTAGATGTGGGC
>JANNGN010000484.1:0-5255 GCA_031403895.1 Rubrivivax sp.
GGTGCAGAAGAACGCCAGCCCGCCGATGGCGTAGGCCCAGAACGCATAGGCGCTCAGGCGCGGAAACGGCAGGTCGCGCGCACCCAGCATGGCGGGCAGCATGTACACCGCAATCGCCTCGACCATCGGCACCGCGAACAGAAACATCATCACGGTGCCGTGCATCGTGAAGACCTGGTTGTAGAGCTGCGGGCCCATCAGCGCATTGCCGGGCAGCGCCAGTTGCGCGCGAATCATCAGCCCGAGCACGCCGGCGAGCACGAAAAACAGCAACGACGTGCCGATGTAGAAGAGGCCGATGTGGGTGTTGTTGACGGCCGACAGCAGCCGCCAGCCTTTCGGCGGCGCCCAGGCGCGTTCCAGCGCCGCGAGTTCGCCGGCCGGGCGTGGCAGGCGGTTCGGCAGATCGGATTCGCGCGCTGCCGACGCGCTCATCGCAGCTGCAAGAGGAACGCGGCCAGTGCCGCCAGCGAGGCGTCGTCGAGCCGGTTGTACGAGGGCATGCGCGCACCCGGCTTGCTGCGTTGCGGGTCGGCGATCCAGTCGCGCAGCGCGGCGTCGCCCATCGGCAGCGTGCCGGCCGCCAGGTGCAGGCGGCTGCCGACGTGCGTCAGGTCCGGCCCGATCGACGCGGTGGGGCCGAGCCCGCGCACGCTGTGGCAGGCGCCGCAGCGCTGCTCGGCGAACACCTGCGCACCGCGCTGCGCCAGTGCGCCCTGCGGCGGTTGTGCCGGCCGGGCCTGCGCCAGCAGCCAGCGCTCGAAGTCCGCCGCTTCGTGGGCCACCACATGCAGCGCCATGCGCGCATGCTGCGCGCCGCAGAACTCGGCGCACTGGCCGCGAAATACGCCGGCACGGTCGGCCTGCAGGCGCAGCTGGTGCACCCGGCCGGGCAGCATGTCAACCTTGCCGGCCAGCGCCGGCACCCAGAAGCTGTGGATCACGTCGGCGCTCGTCAGCCCGAGCGTTATCGCGCGGCCGACTGGCAGGTGAATCTCGTTGGCGAGCACCACGTCAAGGCCGCGCGCGGGGTCGCGGTAACGCACCTCCCACCACCACAGGTGGCCGGTGACGCTGATCACCGGCTCGCCGACAGTGCGCGGCAGCGTCAACGCGCCGGTGCGCCAGGCCGAATAAGCCAGCAGCGCCGACAGCACGAGCACCGGAAAGACGAAGCCGGCGCCGATGATCCAGCGCCGCGTGCCGGTGCGGCCATCGGCGGCTGCGGGGCGCCGCGCGCCGGGCTGTTCGCCACGTTGGTGCCGTGCCCCCAGCAACGCCCACAGCAGCGCCACCATCACGATGCAAAACACGATGGCCGCGCCGATGATCAGCACCCAGCTCATCTCGGCTATCACCGCCGCGACCGGCCCGGCCGGCTGCAGCACTGCATCCACGGCAGCGAATGCGCTCACTGCAGCCGGCCAAGGTAGAGCGCCATGTCACGCGCGTCCTCTGCCGAGACACCCATGTTGGGCATCAGCGTGCCGGGCACCACCGACGCGGGGTCGGCGATCCAGCGTGCCAGCGTGCTGGTTTCGTTTGCGACACGGCCGGCGATGTAGCTGCGCCGGCCGTAGGCTGCGAGAGACGCGCTGACCTGCCCTTGCGCCGCCGCCACGCCCGGGATGGTGTGGCAGCTGCCGCAGTGGTAGCGCGCCAGCAGTTCGCGGCCGCGCTGCGCCTGCCGGTCCTCAGCCGTCTCGCTCGCGGCATCGCAGCCGGACAACAGCCACAGGCTGGCCGCAGCGACCAGAGCACACGCAAGCCGTGCGGCTGCCCAGCACCTCATGCGAAGCACCTCATACAAAGCGCGCCGACGACTGCGTTGCAAACTTGCGTAGCATGGCTTCGTGCGAAAGATCAACGTTCGGGGCCGTCAACGATGACCGGGGTGGCGACACAAGAGGCAGTGATCTTTGCGAGCCGGCCGGGTCATCCGGACGCGCCGCCGTTTGTCGGACAAGCTTGCGTCACCCGATGACACGCCTGATTGTCACCCTCGCCTTGCTGGCGGTGGCTGTGGTGCTGGGTGTTGCGGCTTTCGTCTGGAGCGGCTGGTACGACATCTCTGCCAACGTGCAGCACCTGCAGCCGGTGCATTCGTTGCTGGAGAAGACGATGCACCAATCGGTACGGCGGCGCGCCGCGCAGATCAAAGCGCCTGCACTCGACAGTGCAGCGCTCGTCGCGCGTGGCGCCGCGTGCTACATCGCCAAGTGCGTGCAGTGCCATGGCGGCCCGGGGGTGGCGCAGGCCGAGATCGGCCGCAGCGCGCAGCCGCTGCCCGGGCCGCTGGTTGACGCCGCCGTGCGCTGGCGAGCGCAGGAGCTTTACTGGATCACGCGCAACGGCATCAAGATGAGCGGCATGCCCGCCTGGCAGCACCACCTGCCCGACGAAGACCTGTGGGCGCTGGTGGCATTCATGCAACGCCTGCCCGCGCTGAAGGCGGCCGAATTCCGCAGCCTGAACGACTCGGGCGCCGCCGCGCAATGCGTCGCCACCGGGCCTGCGGCCGAGCGCATGGCCGACGCCAACCGGGGCCGCACCGCCGTAACCCAGCACGCCTGCAATGGCTGCCACACCATACCGGGCATCACGGGGTCGGACGTACACGTCGGCCCGCCGCTGCGCGGCATGGCACGACGAAGGCTCATCGCCGGCGCGGTGCCCAACACGCCCGAGCAAATGGTGCGCTGGCTCACCGACCCGCGCAGCATCGACCCTCAAACGACGATGCCCGCCATGCAGGTGAGCGACCAGGACGCGCGCGACATCGCGGCCTTTCTGGCCACGCTCGACTGAGCTGATTCGTCCGGCAGCCTTGCCTTCGAGCCAGCCCGGCTGCCACATGGGCCCGCTGGGATCAGGTGCCAGTCCGGCCCTTGCTTGTTCTTTCCACCGGGCGCTTCGATTGGCGCGGTGCATGCACAGGCACCACCTCGCGAACCTTTTCACGACCGGCGGTTGCGTCTGTCTGTGCGTGCAAAGGAAACTGCTGCGGGTTCAGAGGCCCGGGTGGCGACTGCGGCTTGGTGGCGTTTTTTGGCTGCTTCATGGTGGTCTCAAGTTGATTGAGCAATGAGTGGGTGCTGGGCTAAGAGGGTTTCGAGATTTCCGAAAGCGCCTGAGCAGCGGGCTGAATTTCTGAACTCTCGACGGCAAAGTCGCCCAGCGCCACGATGCCGACCAGGCGCTTGTTGCGATCCCGAGGGCTGATGGCACTGTTGATGTTGGGTAGTGGGTGCTGTTGGGCCGGACGGGGGCAGCTTGAAGTGCTCGACCTGCAAAGCAGGGAGGTGCGCAAGTATGAGTACGGGACTCAAGCGTTCCGCGTAGACCTGCGCTTCGTCAGAGGCTGGTCTCACTGTACTGGCCGCCCGCTCAAGTCTTTCGAGTTTCTAGGCCGCCCCACAGTCCGTGCTGAACTCTTCTGCTTCACCCTCAAGGGGGCAGTCGCTTCGTCTTCGTGCGTGGTGAGCAACGCTCCGGCCGAAGTGGTCATCACAAGCGTGCTCGCCGAAGGCGCGAAGTTCACCGGCAAAGAAGACGCCATCGATGCAGTCGGAGGGGCTGAACTGACGGTGACGTGTTGGTCAGACTGACTTTGTTTTCCCGCCGTGACTGCCGAGGTCCTGTGAGGCTTCCGACTGTCACGCGCCGAAGCGTCTAACCATCGCTTGCCTTGGCGCCCAAGGCCAGGTGTAGCCGGTCGCCGCATGTCTGGTGTGGCACGAAAACTCTGCGCGCCCCCTACACAGCCCCTACATGGCGCCCAGAAGCGACAAAGCCCAGACGGAGGACTGGGCTAAGTCTTTGATTTACTTGGTGGCCTGGGGCGGAATCGAACCACCGACACGCGGATTTTCAATCCGCTGCTCTACCAACTGAGCTACCAGGCCGCGCTTGCGAAGCTATGCAACCAAGCCGCAGAGTATAGCCAGCGCTGTGAGTGAGAAAGTGACCGCAGTAGCTGCCTTCACCCACCCCGCTTGTTGCGCGTCAGGTCCACGCCCAACTGCTTCAGCTTGCGGTACAGGTGCGTGCGTTCCAGGCCTGTCTTTTCGGCCACGCGGGTCATCGATCCGCCTTCCTTGGCCAGGTGAAATTCGAAGTAGCTCTTCTCAAACGCGTCGCGCGCTTCGCGCAGCGGGCGGTCGAGGTCGAAGCTCTGTTCCGCCTGCGGGCCTTCGAGCAGGCCGTTGCTGCCTGCCATGTGCAGCCCGGCGGGCTGGCTGGCCATGGCGTCGCTGTTGCCCAGCAGGTCGCTGCGCCCGCCTTTGAGCGCAGGCGCCAGGCGTTGCGACGGTTTGACGAGCGCTTGCTCCACGGCGCGCAGCAGCTTTTGCAGCGTGATCGGTTTTTCAAGGAAGGCGCTGGCGCCGACCTTGGTGGCTTCGACTGCGGTGTCGATGGTGCCGTGGCCGCTCATCATGATCACCGGCATTGACAGCTGGCCGCTGGCCGACCACTCCTTGAGCAGCGTGATGCCGTCAACATCGGGCATCCAGATGTCCAGCAGCACCAGGTCGGGGCGCAGTGATTCACGCACCTGCCGCGCCTGCGCGGCGTTCTCCGCCAGCTCGACGGTGTGACCTTCGTCGGTGAGGATCTCCGACAGCAGGGCCCGGATGCCGAGCTCGTCGTCCACGACCAGTATTGTTGCCATGCGCCCTATCGAAACGACTGAAACTGCGGAGACTGCGTGCTGTCGCCGGTGCTGCTTGCCGGGTGCGTGCCGCCTTGTTGGCCAGCCTGTCCCGCCGCAGATTGCCCGGCTGCTGCGCCGGCCACGGGGGCGGCGAAGTTGGAAAATGATAACGAAACGCGGGCCCCGGTGATCGGGCCGTCGGCTTCGTCGCCGGCGCGCACGTTGGCCGCGCGCAGCCGGGCAGCGTGTTCGTCGGCGATTTTCTTCACCACCGCCAGGCCCAGGCCGGTGCCTTTGGTCTTGGTGGTGACGTAGGGCTCGAACGCGCGCTTGAGCACCTTGTCGGCAAAACCGGGGCCGTTGTCGATCACCGTCAGGCGCACCGCGCGCAGTTCGCCGTGTTCGCCGCGCGCGGTGCTGGTGATGAGTTCGACCTGGCCGTCGGGCCGGTCGGCCACCGCGTCCAGCGCGTTCTGCACCAGGTTGTGGATGACCTGGCGCAGTTGCGTCGCGTCGCCCAGGATGGCCGGCAGCCCCGCTTCCAGCTGCGCCACCAGCAAGCCGTTGTCGTGCGCCTGGCCGTACAGGGCCAGCACCTCGG
>JANNGN010000485.1:0-4844 GCA_031403895.1 Rubrivivax sp.
GCTCGACCAGGCCGCCCATCGTCTCAAGCCCCAGCGACAGCGCAATCACGTCCAGCAGCAGCAACTCGCCGCCGGGGCTGTTGCCAGCGAGTGCATGGGCCTGAATGGCCGCACCAATGGCCACGACTTCATCCGGGTTGACGTTGGTCAGCACCTGCCCTTGCCAATCCGGGCCGAAGAGATCGCTCACCGCCTGGCGCACGAATGGCATGCGCGTGCTGCCGCCGACCATCACCACACCCTGCACTTCGTCGCGCGTGACCTTGGCGTCGCGCAGCACCTTGCGCACAGCGGCCAGCGTGCGGCCGACAAAAGGCTGCGCGAGCACATCGATTTGCTCGCGCGTGACTGGCACCTGCACCGGCCCGGCAGACAGTGCCGCTTGCCAGACGACGCTGTCTTCGCTGCTCAGCGCTTCTTTCGCCGCACGTGCAGCCACCAGCGCGGCGCGCTTGTCGTGCGGGGAGCTTGCAACGACGCCGGCTTGCGCCAACGCCCAGTCGGCCAGGGCGTGGTCGATGTCGTCGCCACCCAGCGCCGCATCGCCGCCAGTGGCCACCACTTCAAAGACACCGCGAGTCAGCCGCAGCAAGCTGATGTCGAAGGTGCCGCCGCCCAGGTCATACACGGCGTAGAGGCCTTCGCTGCCGTTGTCCAGGCCATAGGCCACGGCCGCTGCGGTGGGCTCGCTGATCAGCCGCAGCACGTTCAGGCCCGCCAGTTGCGCGGCGTCTTTGGTGGCCTGGCGCTGCGCGTCGTCAAAGTACGCGGGCACCGTGATGACGGCGCCGAAGAGGTCGTCGTCGAAGCTGTCTTCGGCACGTTGGCGCAGGCTGGCCAGGATCTCGGCCGACACCTCCACCGGCGTCTTCTCGCCCTCGCGCGTGGCCAGCGCGACCATGCCCGGTTGATCGACAAAACGGTAGGGCAGCTTGTCGCGGCCGGCGATGTCAGCCAGTTTGCGGCCCATGAATCGTTTGACCGAGACGATGGTGTTTTCGGCGTCTTCGGCTTGTGCCGCACGGGCGTCGAAACCGATGGCACGTCGGCCTTCGCCCAAGTAGCGCACGGCGGACGGCAGCAGCACGCGGCCCTGCGCGTCGGGCAAACATTCGGCGGCGCCGTGGCGCATGGCGGCCACCAGGGAATGGGTGGTGCCGAGGTCGATGCCAACCGCAATGCGCCGCTGGTGCGGGTCGCTCGCCTGGCCGGGTTCGGAGATTTGCAGCAGTGCCATGTCAATGTCCGCGCAGCCGCCCGAAGGACATTGAGCGCCCCCTCGGGGGGCCGCGAAGCTGCGAAGCAGTGAGCTGAGGGGTCATGTTCTTATCGATGCGTGTCGAGAATGTCGAGGCGACGTTCGATGTCCTGGCGGAAGCGGGCCACAAACATCAGCGCGCGCACCTGAGCGGCCGCTGCCTTTGTGTCGTCTGGGCGGTCGTGAGATTGGTCAACTGGGTGGTCCAGCGAGTGGTCGAGTTGCGCACTCAGTGCTGCAAGCAATGCGCGTTCATCGCGCGCCACAGCGTCGTCAAGCGCCTGCACCTCGGCCCCGTCCGCCGCTTCCTCGAGCGCTTCGCGCCATGCCATCTGCTGCACCAGGAATGCGGCCGGCATTGTCGTGTTGCGTTCGGCGTCGATCGGCACACCTCGCAGTTCACACAGGTACGCAGCACGGCTCAGCGGGTCTTTCAGGCGCTGGTAGGCCTCGTTCACACGCACGGCCCATTGCATCGCCAGGCGCTGTGCGGCAGCGCCTTCGGACGCAAAGCGGTCGGGGTGGACGCGGGCCTGCAGGTCGCGGCGGCGGGCGTCGAGTTCAGCGCGGTCCAAGGCGTGGCGCTGCGGCAAGCCGAAGAGCGCGAAGTCGTCGTCGGTGATCTTCAAAACGGCGCTCACAGGACCTTGCCGTAGAAGACCGACAGGCCGTTGTCGGGGTAGGCGCCGAAGGGCGCGCGCGGCAGGTAGCCGCAGCGTTCGTACAGGCGCACGGCCTCAGTCTGCTCGCGCCCGGTTTCCAGCAGCGACCGGGCATAGCCCTGGCCACGCAGCGTGTCCTCAAGCACTGCCAAAAGCCGCGCTGCCAGCCGTTCGCCGCGCCGAGCCGGGTCCACATACATGCGCTTGATCTCGCCGTATGGCAAGCCGCCCGTGTCGGCGTGGCCCTGCATGCGGCGCAGCGCGCCGGTGGCAATTGCCTGCTGTCCGTCACGCGCGACAAAGAACATCACCTCGGGTGCCAGCAGCGCCTGCACGTCCAGCAGATAGTTGGCCTCGGGCGCGTAGAGTGAACCGAGGTAGCGGTCGAGGTCGTCCAGCAGCGCCATCACGTCGGGCTGGTCGGGGCGCTCCTGGCGGATGACGATGCGGTCCTGCATGGATCTTGAAACGGGGTGTTGAAACGGGGGCTCGATACGCGTTCTTGAAACGCGGTCTTGAAACAACTGGGCGCGGCCTTGTGGCCGCGCCCAGTGGGTGAGGCCAGGGGTGGCTAGACGCGGAACGACTCGCCACAGCCGCAGCGGTCTTTCTCGCGCGGGTTGTGGAACTTGAAGCCTTCGTTCAGGCCCTCGCGCACGAAGTCGAGCTCGGTGCCGTCGATGTAGGGCAGGCTCTTCGGGTCGATCAACACCTTCACGCCGTGGTCTTCAAAGATCACGTCTTCAGGTGCAATGTCATCGGCGTATTCAAGCTTGTAGGCCAGGCCCGAGCAGCCCGTGGTCTTGACGCCCAGGCGCACGCCCACGCCTTTGCCGCGGCGGCCGATGTAGCGCGACACATGCCGCGCTGCGGCTTCGGTGAGGGTGACAGCCATGGGTTCAGTGCGTGGCAGCGGTGGCCGTCACGGCGACACCGTGTTTGGCCTTGTAGTCCAGCACCGCCGCCTTGATGGCGTCTTCGGCCAGGATCGAGCAGTGGATCTTCACCGGCGGCAAGGCGAGTTCTTGCGCGATGTGGGTGTTCTTGATCGTCATCGCTTCGTCCAGGCTCTTGCCCTTGACCCACTCGGTGACGAGTGAGCTGGACGCGATGGCCGAACCGCAGCCGTAGGTCTTGAAGCGCGCGTCTTCGATCAACCCGGTTTGCGGGTTGACCTTGATCTGCAGCTTCATCACGTCGCCGCAGGCCGGTGCGCCGACCATGCCGGTGCCGACGCTGTCGTCGCCCTTGTCGAAGGAGCCGACGTTGCGCGGGTTTTCGTAGTGCTCAACAACTTTTTCGCTATAGGCCATGGTGATGACTCCTTAGTGGGCTGACCATTGGATCGAGCTGATGTCGATCCCGTCCTTGAACATTTCCCACAGCGGGGAAAGGTCGCGCAGCTTGGCCACGCGGTCTTGCAGGGTGCTGACCGCGTAGTCGATTTCTTCTTGGGTGGTGAAGCGCCCGATCGTCATGCGCAGGCTGCTGTGCGCGAGCTCGTCGCTGCGGCCCAGGGCGCGCAGCACGTAGCTGGGTTCCAGGCTGGCGCTGGTGCAGGCCGAGCCCGAAGACACCGCCAGGCCCTTGACGCCCATGATGAGCGATTCGCCTTCGACGTAATTGAAGCTGGCGTTGACGTTGTGCGGCACGCGGTGTTCGATGTCGCCGTTGATGAAGACTTGTTCGATGCCGCTGATGCCGTCGAGCAGGCGCTTTTGCAGCATGCGGACGCGTTCGATTTCGGTGCCCATCTCGGCCTTGGCGATGACGTAGGCGGTGCCCATGCCCACACACTGGTGCGTGGGCAATGTGCCACTGCGCATGCCGCGTTCGTGGCCGCCGCCGTGCATCTGTGCTTCCAGCCGCACGCGCGGTTTGCGGCGCACGTACAAGGCACCGATGCCCTTGGGGCCGTAGGTCTTGTGCGAGGCCAGGCTCATCAGGTCCACCGGCAGCGCGCTCATGTCGATGGTGACCTTGCCTGTGGCCTGCGCCGCATCGACGTGGAAGATGATGCCGCGTTCGCGGCACAGCGCGCCGATGGTCGGGATGTCCTGGATGACACCGATCTCGTTGTTGACCAGCAGCACCGAGACCAGGATCGTGTCTTTGCGCAGCGCGTCCTTGAACTTGTCCAGGTCGAGCAGGCCGTTTTCCTGCACGTCGAGGTAGGTCACCTCAAAACCTTGGCGCTCCAGCTCGCGCATGGTGTCGAGCACGGCCTTGTGCTCGGTCTTCAGCGTGATGAGGTGCTTGCCGCGCGAGCTGTAGAAGTGCGCCGCGCCCTTGATGGCGAGGTTGATCGACTCCGTGGCGCCGCTGGTCCAGACGATCTCACGCGGATCGGCGTTGATCAGCGAAGCGACCTGGCCGCGCGACTTCTCAACCACTTCTTCGGCCTCCCAGCCCCAGGCATGGCTGCGTGAGGCGGGGTTGCCGAAGTGTTCGCGCAGCCAGGGAATCATGGCGTCAACGACGCGTGGGTCACAGGGCGTGGTGGCGCCATAGTCGAGGTAGATGGGGAAGTGCGGGGTCATGAGTACAGCTCTGGAGAAGGGTTGAAATCTTTGCGTGGGTTGAGCCTTAGGCCGCGCTCATTGCTTGGAGAACGCATTGCCAGACATTGGTGTCGGCATCACGATCACTTCGTGAACGCGTTGCCGAGTGCAAACACCGAATTCGGCGCCGTGATCTTGATCGGCTTGACCACCGGCACGCTGGAGATGGCGCGCTTGACGGGCGCTTCGTCGATCGACACGCCCTTGGCCAGTTGTTCATCGACCAGCTTCTTCAGCGACACCGAGTCCAGGAATTCGATCATCTTGGCGTTCAGGCCTGCCCACAGGTCATGCGTCATGCACTTGCCGGTGTCTTCGCCCATGCAGCCTTCACTGCCGGCGCAGCCGGTGGCGTCGATGGGT
>JANNGN010000486.1:0-11478 GCA_031403895.1 Rubrivivax sp.
TGGGTCGAGATGCCGAAGATATCCATGCCGGACTTTGGATTACTTCACCAGCGGGCAGCCGCCCTCAGCCATCGGCCTGAACGCCTGATCCGCCGGTATCGTGGCGCGGATCTTGTGCAGGTCCCACGGCCCGGTGGACTCTGAAGGCTTCTTGGCCTCGACCAGGTAAGCCGGGTGAATCTTGCGGCCGTCGGCGCGAATCGAGCCCTTGCCGAACAGGGTGTCGTCGGTCGGCATCTTCTTCATCTGCTCGATGACCTTGGTGCCGTCGTCGGACTTGATCGCTTCAATCGCCTTCAGATAATGCAGCACCGACGAATACACGCCGGCATGGATCATCGTCGGGTAGTTGTTGCGCGGCGCTTGCGCCGAGAAGCGCTTGGTGAAAGCGCGGGTCTGCTCGTTCATGTCCCAGTAAAAGGTTTCGGTGAAGATCAGGCCTTGCGCGATCGGCAGCCCCAGTGCGCGCACGTCGATCAGGAACACCAGCAGTCCCGCCAGATTCTGGCCACCCTTGACGATGCCGAACTCGGCGGCCTGCTTGATGGAGGCGACGGTGTCGCCGCCGGCATTCGCCAGACCGATGACCTTTGCCTTCGAGGCCTGCGCCTGCAGCAAGAACGACGAAAAGTCTGTGGTGGGGAACGGGGTGCGCACCTTGCCGAGTACCTTGCCGCCGCTTTTCAGCACCACCGATTCAGTGTCGCGTTCCAGTGCGTGGCCAAAGGCATAGTCGGCGGTCAGGAAGAACCAGGAGTCACCGCCGGTCTTCACGATCGCGCTGCCGGTGCCGTTGGCCAGCATCCAGGTGTCGTAGGTCCAGTGGATCGTGTTCGGCGAGCAGGCCTTGCCGGTCAGATCGGATGACGCCGGACCCGAGGCCAGGAAGGCCTTGCCCTTGTCGCGCGTGATCTGGTTGACCGCGAGAGCAACGCTCGATGTCGGCACGTCAACGATCACGTCCACCTTGTCCACGTCATACCACTGGCGCGTGATGCTGGAGCCGACGTCGGGCTTGTTCTGGTGGTCGGCGAAAACAATCTCGACCTTCATGCCTTTGGCTGCGGCGCCGAAATCTTCAACTGCCATGCGCGCTGCAAGCACCGAGCCCATTCCGGTCAGATCGGCGTACAGGCCCGACATGTCGTTGAGCACGCCGATCTTGATCACACCGTCCGAGATTTGCGCCTGGGCGGCCCCGCTGCCAAGCACGAAGGCGGCCGATACCAGGGCCGACAAGAGTTTGCGTTTCATGGTGTCTCCTTAATTTGGAAAGTATGCGGACGGGAACGGGGAATCAAATACCAAGATACTCGTGCAGCATGGCCGTCTTGGTCTGAAGTTCGGCGGCGCTAAAGCCTTCGACGATACGGCCGTGCTCCATCACGTAGAAGCGGTCGGCCAGTGGTGCCGCGAAGCGAAAGTTCTGCTCGACCATGATGATGGTCAGCCCCTTTTCGCGCAGCATGCGGATGGTGCGCGCCAGCACCTGCACGATCACCGGCGCCAGGCCCTCGGAAATTTCATCCAGCAGCAGCAAGCGGGCGCCACTGCGCAGGATGCGCGCCACCGCCAGCATCTGCTGCTCGCCGCCCGACAGGCGTGTGCCCGGGCTGGCACGGCGCTCGTGCAAGTTGGGGAATATCGAATAGATCTCATCGAGGCCCATGCCGCCGCTGGCCACTTCAGGCGGCAGCAGCAGATTCTCTTCACACGTCAGGCTGGCGAAGATGCCGCGTTCTTCAGGGCAAAAGCCGATGCCGAGCCGGGCAATGCGGTGCGGCGGCAGATTGATCGCCTCGACGCCGTCGATCATGATCGAGCCCGTGCGACGGCCGACCAGGCCCAGGATCGCCTTCAGCGTCGTCGTGCGCCCGGCGCCGTTGCGCCCGAGCAGCGTGACCACTTCGCCGCGGTTCACGCTCAGGTCAACCCCGTGCAGGATGTGCGACTCGCCGTAGAAGGCGTGCAGGCCGCTGATGCGCAGGCACTCTGTGCTAGCCATGAGCGCCCTGCAGTTCGGTCTCGGCGCTGCCCATGTAGGCCTCGAGCACCTGCGCGTTGGTGGACACGGTGTCGTAGGCGCCTTCGGCGATCACCTGGCCGCGCTGCAGCACGCTGATCGTGTCGGCGATCGTCGATACGACCTTCATGTTGTGTTCAACCATCAATATGGTGCGATTGGCCGAGACCTTCTTGATCAGATGCATGACGCGGTCAACGTCTTCGTGCCCCATGCCGGCCGTGGGCTCGTCGAGCAGCATCAGTTCGGGCGCCATCGCCAGCGTGGTGGCAATCTCCAGCGCGCGCTTGCGACCGTACGGCAGTTCGCCGGCCACGAAGTCGGCGAACTCGGTCAAACCCACCGTTTCCAGCAGTTCCATTGCCTGCGGCGCCAGTTGCTCCAGCGTGCGTTCGGACTTCCAGAAGTGAAACGAGGTACCGAGCCCACGCTGCAGCCCGATGCGCACGTTTTCAAGCACGCTCAGGTGCGGGAAGGTGGCCGAAATCTGGAACGAGCGAATGATGCCGCGGCGCGCAATGTGCGCTGGCCGCTCGGCCGTGATGTCGATGCCGTTGAACAGGATAGTTCCTGCCGTCGGTGCGATGAACTTGGTCAGCAGGTTGAAGCAGGTGGTCTTGCCGGCTCCATTGGGCCCAATCAGCGCATGGATGGTGCCTCGGCGCACCCGCAAACTCACCCGGTCCACGGCCACGAAGCCTTTGAACTCTTTGCTCAGACCGCGTGTTTCCAGAATGATGTCGTCGGGCGTCATGGCGTCGATGTGCTCAGGCTCACGAAGGGGCGCAAGGTTCGGCGCACAGGGTCGCGCCCGCCCGTGGCTCGGGCGCCGTCAATGGAATCATCGCGTTGACCATGCCGGGACTGTAGTGGCCCGCATTGCCTGCGCCCTGCCGGCACGCGGGTAAGCGTGCTTGGTGACTACCCCAACGGCGCCCCAAAGCTGTGCAACTCTGGGCGGCATACAGGGCGACTCAGGCGAAGCTCAGGATCGGCTGGTCCACTGCCAGGCTCTCGCCCTTTTTGGCCAGCAGATCGCTCACGGTGCCGTCTTGCGTGGCGGTGAGGATGTTCTCCATCTTCATCGCCTCAATGACCGCCAGCCGCTCACCTGCCAACACCTTCTGGCCTGCCACCACGCTGATGTCGGCCAGCAGTCCCGGCATCGGCGACAGCAAGAACTTGCTCAGGTCGGGAGGCGCCTTGTGCGGCATCAGCTTGTACAACTCGGCGGCGCGCGGCAGCAGCACCAGAGTTTCAATCTGGCTGCCGTTGTGTGACACGCGGATGCCGAGCGGGTTCTTCACGCCGCTGCGTTCCACCTGCGCCGTGAACGGCTTGCCATCGCAAATGCCAATCATCAACAGATCCCCGAGCTTGCTGGAGCTTTGCAACGCAAAGTGGCGCTCGCCAATGAGCACTTCGGACTGGCCGGAAACGGGGTCGAAGTGTTCAATCCGAACGGCATGGTGTTGCTGCGCGCCGCCAGCGCCCAGCACCACCACCACCAGATCGGGCAGCGGCTTCACGCCGTGACCGGGCAACTGGCCGCTGATGCCGGCCGAACGTTCACGCGCCTTGCACCGCACGTAGGCGGCCATGGCCACCAGGAACAGCGGGTCGTCGTGCGGCATGTCAGCGGCAGAAAACCCGCCGCTGTAGTGTTCGGCGATGAAGCCGGTGTTGAAGTCCCCGGCAGCAAACTTTGGGTGCGCCAGCAGCGCGGCCTGGAACGGGATATTGCTGCTGATGCCGCGAATGACAAAGCTGTTGAGCGCGTCGCGCATCTTCGCAATGGCGTCGGCCCGGTCGCGGCCATGCACGATGAGCTTGGCGATCATCGAGTCGTAGTACATCGGTATCTCTCCGCCTTCGACCACACCGGTATCGACACGCACACCGCCTTCCTTGGGCATCGGCGCAGCGGCTTCCATCGTCGTGGGCGGCGGCGAATAACGAACCAAGCGCCCGGTAGAAGGCAGAAAGTTGCGGAACGGGTCTTCGGCGTTGATGCGGCACTCCATCGCCCAGCCACGGCGCGGAATCCGGTCCTGCGTGAAGGGCAACGGCTCACCGGCCGCCACGCGGATCATCAGCTCCACGATGTCCAGGCCCGTGATGCATTCCGTCACCGGGTGTTCGACCTGCAGCCGCGTGTTCATCTCCAGGAAGTAGAAGCTCTGGTCCTGGCCGACGACGAACTCCACCGTGCCCGCGCTCTGGTAGTTGACGGCCCTGGCCAGCGCCACCGCCTGCTCGCCCATGGCTTTGCGCGTGCTGTCGCTGATGAAGGGCGATGGCGCTTCTTCGATCACCTTCTGGTGCCGGCGCTGGATGCTGCATTCGCGTTCGTGCAGGTACACGATGTGGCCCTGCGAATCGCCCATGACCTGGATTTCGATGTGGCGCGGGCCTTCGATGAATTTCTCGATGAAGACGCGGTCATCGCCAAAGCTGTTCTTGGCTTCATTGCGGCAGCTACCGAAACCTTCAAACGCTTGGCTGTCGTTGAAGGCCACGCGCAAGCCCTTGCCACCGCCACCGGCGCTGGCCTTGATCATGACGGGATAGCCGATGTCCTTGGCAATCTGCACCGCCTGCTCAGGCGAGTGAATAGCCTCGTTCCAGCCCGGAATGGTGTTGACCTTTGCGGCCAGGGCCAGCTTCTTCGACGCAATCTTGTCGCCCATGGCGGCGATGCTGGCGTGCTTGGGGCCGATGAAGACGATGCCCGCTTCTTCCACGCGGCGCGCGAAGTCCTGGTTCTCGCTCAGGAAACCGTAGCCCGGATGCACGGCTCCGGCGCCAGTCTGTTTGCAGGCCGCGATGATCTTGTCGGCGACGAGATAACTCTCGCGTGAAGGGGCAGGCCCCAGCAGCACGGCTTCGTCGGCCAGCTCCACATGGCGCGCGTCCTTGTCGGCTTCGGAGTACACGGCCACGGTGGCGATGCCCATCTTGCGCGCCGTCTTGATGATTCGGCACGCGATTTCCCCGCGGTTGGCGATCAGGATTTTCTTGAACATCAATGGACTCCGTCGAAGAGTGCCTCCAGCAGGCGCTCGCGCAAGCGCTCGTCGCCGATCTGGGCAATCAGGTCATGTAGGGCTGCCACGGCTTCAGCGCACCAAGGTCATACCGGCAGCCTTCACCGCGCTCGCATCGAAAGTCACGGTGGCCGCGCAGCCTGCCGATGCGGCCATGCGCTCTATCAGCGCGTCAGCAAAGTCAGTGCCACTGGCGCTGTAGCGCTTCAGCGTCTGGGTGATTAACTCAGCCCTGTCAACCACCAGTTCCTTGCTGCGCAACAGGGTGCCCAGCACCGTGGTCACTTGCGCACGGTCCAAGCCATAGCTGCCCGTCAACACCCGCACCCATTCCACCAGCAGCACCACGGGCACAAAGCCGGGCTCCTGGGCGCTGAGCGATTCGATCATGCGTGTCGCCGGTGGCAGCTGGCGGGGGTCGTCCTGCATCCCATAGCGGACCAGCACGTTGGTGTCCAGGCCTGTCACTTCCGGCGCCCCCCGAGTGCGCCGGCGCGTTCTCGTGCGCCCGCCCCGCGCTCGGCAATGGTGCGGTTCATCTCGTCGATGGACACCATGCGGGCAGCCCGGCCGAACAGCCCCTTGAGTTCGCGCACCGGATGCGTGGCCGCCACGAGTTCGAAACGCCCCGGTTCGATCTGCACGAACTCCACCCGGTCGCCCGTCTGGACGTTCAGCACCCGGCGGACATCGGCCGGAATGGTGATTTGACCTTTGCTGGTCAGCGTGGCGGTGGTCATGAGGTGTCTTTTTGGTTTGCCTTACTTGGTTGTAAGGAGCTGGCTGAACTGTCTGCACGCCTGCGGGGTGCGCAAGCGCTCACAGCGGAATGTTCCCGTGCTTGCGCCACGGGTTCTCGAGCTTCTTGTCCTTCAACATCGCCAGCGACCGGCAGATGCGCTTGCGCGTTTCATGCGGCTGGATCACGTCGTCGATGAAGCCGCGCGCACCGGCCACAAAGGGGTTGGCGAAACGTTCTTTGTATTCGGCCTCGCGCGCCGCCAGTTTGGCCGGGTCACCCTTGTCTTCGCGGAAGATGATCTCTACCGCGCCCTTCGCACCCATCACCGCAATCTCGGCGTGTGGCCAGGCAAAGTTCACGTCGCCGCGCAGGTGCTTGGACGCCATCACGTCGTAGGCGCCGCCGTAGGCCTTGCGCGTGATGACCGTCACCTTGGGCACCGTGCACTCGGCGTAGGCGTACAGCAGCTTGGCACCGTGCTTGATGATGCCGCCGTACTCCTGCGCTGTGCCCGGCATGAAGCCCGGCACATCGACGAAGGTGATGACGGGGATGTTGAAGGCGTCGCAGAAGCGCACGAAACGCGCGGCCTTGATGCTGCTCTTGATGTCCAGGCAGCCGGCCATGACCTGCGGGTTGTTGGCCACGATGCCCACGCTGCGCCCGGCCATGCGCGCCATGCCGATGACGATGTTCCTGGCGTGTTCGGGTTGCAGTTCGAAGAAGTCGCCGTCATCGACCGTCTTCAGGATCAGTTCCTTGATGTCGTAGGGCTTGTTGGCGTTGGTTGGCACCAGGGTGTCGAGGGACAGGTCCAGCCGTTCCGGCGGGTCGCCGCTGGGCCGCACCGGCACGCCGTCGCGGTTGTTCAGCGGCAGGTAGTTGAAGAAGCGGCGCAGCATCAGAAGCGCCTCCACATCATTCTCGAAAGCCAGGTCGGCAACGCCGCTCTTGGTGGTGTGGGCGCTGGCGCCGCCCAGCTCTTCGGCCGTGACTTCTTCGTGCGTCACCGTCTTCACCACCTCGGGGCCGGTGACGAACATGTAGCTGCTGTCTTTGACCATGAAGATGAAGTCGGTCATGGCCGGTGAGTACACCGCGCCGCCCGCGCACGGCCCCATGATCATGCTGATCTGCGGGATCACGCCGCTGGCCATGACGTTGCGCTGGAACACGTCGGCATAACCACCCAGTGAAGCGACCCCTTCCTGGATGCGCGCGCCGCCGCTGTCGTTCAGGCCGATGACCGGCGCGCCCACCTTCATGGCCTGGTCCATCACCTTGCAGATCTTCTCGGCGTGGGCTTCACTGAGCGCGCCGCCGAAGACGGTGAAGTCCTGGCTGAAGACAAACACCAGGCGGCCGTTGATCATGCCGTAGCCAGTGACGACACCGTCGCCGGGCACCTTGTTGTCCTGCATGCCGAAGTCGGTGCACCGATGCTCGACGAACATGTCCCACTCTTCGAAAGTGCCTTCGTCCAGCAGCAGGTCCAGCCGTTCACGCGCGGTGAGCTTGCCCTTGGCGTGTTGCGCGGCGATGCGCTTGACGCCGCCGCCCTGGCGCGCGGCGGCGCGTTTTTGTTCAAGGCGTAGGGTGATGTCTTGCATGGCTTCTTTCTCGTTCAATCCATCAGGTCCAGCAGCCGGCGTGCGGCCACCGATGCGGCCAGCTGGCCCGTGCGCACTTGCACTTCCAACGCCGGCAATGCTTGCTGCACGGCGGGGTGTTGGCGAAAACGTTGGCGCAAGCCGGCTTCGATGCGTTCCCACATCCAGGCCTGGTCCTGTGCGTGGCGGCGTTGTTCGAAAGCGCCGTTGCGGCGCTGTGCGTCGCGGAAGTCAACCACCGCTTGCCAGAACGCGGGCAGGCCGGTGCCTTTCAACGCGCTCAACTGCAGCACGCTGGTGACGCTGTGCGTGTGCGGCCCCAGGAAGCGCATGGCGCTCCCGATCTGCGCGCGGGCCCGCGTGGCAGCCGCTTCATCGAGATCGGCCTTGTTGATGACCACCAGATCGGCCAGCTCCATCACGCCCTTCTTGATGGCCTGCAGGTCGTCACCGGCATTGGGCAGTTGCAGCAGCACGAACATGTCGGTCATTTGCGAGACGGCCGTTTCGCTCTGGCCCACGCCGACGGTTTCAACGATGACGACATCAAAGCCTGCGGCTTCGCACACCAGCAGCGCTTCACGCGTCTTCTCGGCCACGCCACCGAGCGTGCCGCTGGCGGGGCTGGGCCGGATGTAGGCGCGCTCGTGCATGCTCAGGCGCTCCATGCGCGTCTTGTCACCGAGGATGCTGCCGCCACTCAGGCTGCTGCTGGGGTCCACTGCCAGCACCGCCACGCGATGGCCCTTGGCGATCAGGAACAGGCCCAGCGCTTCGATGAAGGTGCTCTTGCCGACGCCCGGCACGCCGCTCAGGCCCAGGCGGAAAGACTTGCCGGTGGCGGGCAACAGCGTGTTGAGCAACTGGTCAGCACGCAGCCGGTGGTCGGCGCGCGTGGATTCCAGCAGCGTGATGGCCTTGGCCACCGCGCGGCGCTGCGCTGCGCTGGGCGCACCCAGCACGGCGTCGGCAAGTGCCTGGTCTTGGGCGGTCATCGGGCCGGTTGCCACAAGGCCAAACGCTGCAGGCCGGGCAGCTTGTGCGGCGCACGCCAGGCAGGCGGCGCTTCGCACATCGCCCACAGTTCCTCGCCACTCTTGATGCGCCCGTCACGCACGCGATAGACCGACTGCGCCAGGAAACTGCCCGGCGGGTGGTCCACGCGCACCGCCGACATCACGCGCCCGTCTTGCAAAGCGGCCAGTTGCAGCAGATGGATGGTCCAGCCTTCGGGGTATTCGGCATTGGCGCGGATGAACACATCGGCGCCCACCAGACGCTCGCCACTCGCCGGCCAGTCGATGGTGGCGTCGTCGTGCAGCAGTGAGCGCGCCGCAGCCCAGTCGCGGGACTGGAAGTGCTGCCACAGCGCGCGCACCACATCCAGCGGGTTGGCCGCCGGCGCACGGCGGTATTCGATGTCGAAGTCGCTTCGGCTCAATTCCACCAGGCCGTGGCGCTGGTAGAAGCGGTTGGCGTCGCTGCCCTGCAGTGCAGCCAGTTCCAGCGCATGCTGGCGCAGGTCAGCCAGCGCACAGGCCCAGTCCATCACCCACGCGCCCAGGCCCTGGCCCTGCGCTGTCGGTTCGATGTACAGATGGTCCATGCGCAGCACGCCTGGCTTCGGCCGCAGCGTCACACAACCCACGCGCAAGCTGCCTTGCAGGATGTGGTGCATGTGCTCGGGCGCAAAGATGCTGGCGAAACGCTCCCGTGCGCGCTGCGGGTCAAAGCGGCCCAGCGCTTCAAGACTGGGTTGCATGGCGCGGATGCGCAGCGCCAGCAGTGCCTCGAAATCGGCTGCCGCCACGGGTTGCAGCAACAGGCCTGCATCGAACCAAGCGATCATGTTCAGGCCTGCGCCAACTTGATCTGCTCCAGCACGTCCTTCGCACTCACCGGAATCGGCGTGCCCGGGCCGTAGATGCCCTTCACGCCTGCGGCGTAGAGAAAGTCGTAGTCCTGCTGCGGGATCACGCCACCGACAAAGACGATGATGTCAACGGCGCCCTGCGCCTTCAGCGACGCGATGATCGCCGGCACCAGCGTCTTGTGCCCGGCGGCGAGCGTGCTGACACCCACCGCATGCACGTCGTTCTCTATCGCCTGGCGCGCGCACTCTTCGGGGGTCTGGAAGAGCGGGCCGATGTCAACGTCGTAGCCCAGGTCGGCGAAGGCCGTGGCCACCACCTTGGCGCCGCGGTCATGGCCGTCCTGGCCGAGCTTGGCAATCATCACGCGCGGGCGGCGGCCTTGCTGCACGCCGAAGTCTGCGATCTCGGCTTTCAGCTTGTCCCAGCCTTCAGCGGAGTCGTAGGCCGCTGCATAGACGCCGGTCACTTTCATGATGTCGGCGCGGTGGCGCCCGAAGACTTGTTCAAGCGCGTCGCTGACCTCGCCGACGGTGGCGCGCGCGCGCATGGCGTCGATGCTCAGCGCCAGCAGGTTGCCGCTGCCCGACTGCGCGCTCGCCGTCAGCGCCGCCAGCGCGGCCTGCACCTTGGCGCCATCGCGCGTGGCGCGAATCTGCTGCAAGCGCGCGACTTGCCCTTGGCGCACCTTGACGTTATCGACATCGCGGATCTCAATCGCGTCGGGCTTGGTCAGCTTGTACTTGTTGACGCCGACGATCACGTCCTTGCCAGCGTCGATGCGGGCCTGCTTCTCGGCCGCGCTGGCTTCGATCTTCAGCTTCGCCCAGCCGCTGTCCACCGCCTTCGTCATGCCGCCCATCGCATCGACTTCTTCGATGATGGCCCAGGCTTTGTCGGCCATCTCCTGCGTCAGCGTTTCCATCATGTAGCTGCCGGCCCACGGGTCCACCACGCTCGTGATGTGCGTTTCTTCCTGCACGATGAGCTGCGTGTTGCGCGCAATGCGGGCGCTGAATTCGGTGGGCAGTGCGATGGCTTCGTCGAAGCTGTTGGTGTGCAGGCTTTGCGTGCCACCAAACACGGCGGCCATGGCCTCGATGGTGGTGCGCACGATGTTGTTGTAGGGGTCCTGTTCGGTCAGGCTCCAGCCACTGGTCTGGCAGTGCGTGCGCAGCATCAGGCTCTTGGGCTGCTGCGCGTTGAAGCCTTTCATGATGCGCGTCCACAAGAGCCGCGCGGCGCGCATCTTGGCAATCTCCAGATAGAAGTTCATGCCGATGGCCCAGAAGAAGCTCAGGCGGCCGGCGAAGGCGTCCACGTCCAGGCCCTTGTTGATGGCCACCTGCACGTATTCCTTGCCGTCGGCCAGCGTCAGCGCGAGTTCCAGCGCCTGGTTGGCGCCGGCTTCCTGCATGTGGTAGCCGCTGATGCTGATGCTGTTGAACTTGGGCATGCAGCGCGCGGTGTAGTCGATGATGTCGGCCACGATGCGCATGCTGGGCTCAGGCGGGTAGATGTAGGTGTTGCGGACCATGAACTCCTTCAGGATGTCGTTCTGGATCGTGCCGCTCAAACGCTCCTGCGAAACACCCTGCTCTTCGGCCGCCACCACATAGCCCGCCAGCACCGGCAGCACGGCGCCGTTCATGGTCATGCTGACGCTCACCTTGTCGAGCGGAATGCCGTCGAAAAGGATCTTCATGTCCTCGACGCTGTCGATCGCCACGCCGGCCTTGCCGACATCGCCGCTGACACGCGGGTGGTCGCTGTCGTAGCCGCGGTGGGTGGCCAGGTCGAAAGCCACGCTGATGCCCTGCGCACCACCGGTCAATGCCTGGCGGTAGAAAGCGTTGCTGTCTTCGGCGGTCGAGAAACCCGCGTACTGGCGGATGGTCCAGGGCCGCACCGCGTACATGGTGGCCTGCGGGCCGCGCACGAAGGGCTCAAAGCCCGGCAGCGTGTGGGTGTGCGGCAGCGCGGCGGTGTCGGCTGCGGTGTACAGCGGCTTGACGGTGATGCCTTCGGGCGTGGTCCAGTTCAGCGCCGCCACGTTGCCATCGGGCGCGGACTTGGCGGCCGCCTTGTGCCACTGCTCAAACGTGGCGGTCTTGTACGGGTCTGAGGCGCTGCGGCTGGTCATGGCGGGGAACCTTGGGTCGCGGGTGGAGGATCGCGGGTGGTG